>NZ_JBSFUB010000013.1:0-126390 GCF_053591575.1 Streptomyces altiplanensis
TGACCTCGGTGCCGGTGCTCTTCCTCGGTGTGGGCGCGCTGGTCGCGCCGTGGCTGGGGCGGCGGTTCGGCACCGAACTGGTGCTGTTCTGCGCGGATCCGCCCGCACCGGCCGCTGTGTGCGCGGGGGAGTCAGGCCGGGGCGGCCTCCGTCACGGGGGCGGGCGCCGGCCTGGTCTCCGGCAGCAGCGCGAAGCACGCCAGGCTCAGCAGCGCGAGGGCGGTCAGATACGCGGCGACGCCCCACGGCGGCCCCTCGCCGCGTGCCATCGCCGTCGCGACGAGCGGGGTCAGGGCGCCGCCGAGGACCCCCGCCAGGTTGTAGCCGACAGCCGCGCCCGTGCAGCGCACCCTCGGCTCGTACAGCTCGGGCAGATACGCGGCGACCACCGCGAACATGGTGATGAAGGCCAGCATCGCCCCCAGGAAGCCGAGGAACATCAGCAACGGCTCGGCGGTGTGCAGCAGCGCCACCATCGGGAACATCCACAGCGCCGCCGCCGTGCAGCCCGCCAGGCACAGCGGCCTGCGCCCGTAGCGGTCGCCGAGCATCGCGGCGAACGGCGTGACCGCGCCCTTGACCGCCACGGCCGCCATGATGCAGGTGAGCATCACCGTACGGCTGACGCCGAGGTGCTCCGTGGCGTACGCGAGGGACCAGGTCGACACGGCGTAGAACAACGCGTAACCGACGGCAAGCGCCCCCGCCGTGAGCAGGACGAGCCGCCAGTGGCCGCGTACGACCTCGGCGAGCGGGGCACTCGCGCGCCGCCCCGTCTCGGCGAGCTGCTTGAACTGCGGGGTCTCCGGTACGGACGTACGCAGCAGGAGTCCGGCCGCGGCCAGCAGACCCGCCGCCCAGAACGGCACGCGCCATCCCCACGCCGCGAACTGCGCTTCGGTCAGCGAGGCCGAGAGGGCCAGCATCACGCCGTTGGCCAGGAGGAAGCCGACCGCGGGACCGATCTGCGGGAAACTCGCCCACAGTCCGCGGCGGTTCGCGGGCGCGTGTTCGGCGGTCAGCAGCACCGCGCCGCCCCACTCCCCGCCGAGCCCGAGCCCCTGCAGGAAGCGCAGTGCCAGCAGGAGCGCGGGCGCGGCTGCTCCGATCGACCCGTACGTCGGTACGCAGCCGACGGCGACGGTCGCGATTCCGGTGAGCAGCAGTGAGGCGAACAGGACAGGACGGCGCCCGTAGCGGTCACCGATGTGTCCGAAGACGACAGAGCCGAGCGGACGCGCGAGGAAACCGACTCCGAAGGTGCCGAAGGCGGCGAGCGTTCCCGCGAGCGGCGAAAAGGTCGGGAAGAAGAGCGGCCCGAGAACCAGCGCGGCGGCCGTTCCGTAGATGAAGAAGTCGTAGAACTCGACGGCTGTTCCGGCGAGCGACGCGGTGGCCAGGCGGGCCATGGAGGGTGGTCGTTCTTGGTGCATGCGGCCACAACTACCCGCCGTGAACCGCGGTTACGGGGCGCACGGAAGCGACGGAAGCAACGGAAGCACTCGCACCGGCTCGCGAAGCACTTCGCGAGCCGTCCGGCGCTCTACCAGCCGCGTTCGCGCCACTCGGGCAGGTGCGGGCGCTCGTTGCCGAGCGTGGTGTCGTTGCCGTGGCCGGGGTAGACCCAGGTCTCGTCCGGAAGCCGGCCGAAGAGCTTCTCCTCGACGTCCCCGATCAGGCTCGCGAAGGCCTCCGGGTCCTTCCACGTGTTGCCCACGCCGCCGGGGAACAGGCAGTCCCCGGTGAAGGCGTGCGGGTGCCCGTGCGGGTCGTCGTAGACCAGGGCGACGGAGCCGGGGGTGTGCCCGGCCAGGTGGCGGGCAGTGAGCTTCACGTGTCCGACCTGGAGGGTGTCGCCGTCGTCGATCAGGACGTCGGTCGGGACCGGGATGCCTTCCGCGTCGTACCGGCCCGCGTACGTACGCGCCCCTGTCGCCTCGACGACCTCGGCCAGGGCCTGCCAGTGGTCGCCGTGGCGGTGGGTGGTGACGACGGACGCGATGCCGTCGTCACCGATCAGCCGGAGGAGGGTGCGCGGTTCGGCGGCCGCGTCGATCAGCAGCTGCTCGTCGGTCTCCCGGCAGCGCAGCAGGTACGCGTTGTTGTTCATGGGCCCGACCGCGACCTTGGAGATCATCAGGTCCTTGAGCTCGTGCACGTCCGCAGGACCGCCGACCTTGACCGCTCCGCTGTACGTCATGGGGTCAGCCTATAGCGGCGGCAGCGCCGGCAGCGGGGCCCCGGCGACGTCGAGCGCGGCCCCGTCGCGGCGGCCCGCGAGCCAGCCCAGCAGGTCGGGGGCGGTGCCGGTGACGGTCACGGGATCACCTTCCGTGCCCCCCGTACGCCACTGCCGTCCGCCGGTGGCGCTCAGCGCGATCGCGGGTACGCCGGGGTGCCCGGCGAAGCGTTCCGCGAGGAACGCGATCTCGCGTTCCGTGAAGTCCTCGGGCAGGTCCTCCAGCTCGTAGCCGACCCCCAGGTCGACATGGTGCAGCTCGACCTCGACGAGACGGCGGAAGGGGATGCGGGAGGCCGCGTCCGTGACGCCGTTGCGCAGGGCGACCGTGCGGGACCAGTCGGCGGGAGCGGCGGCCGTCTCCTGGAAACGCGCCGCGCTGTCGCGCACGTCCTCCAGCTGTGCGGCGAGCGGGCGCGGGGCGCCCTGCTCGATGTCGGCGTCGCGGACCAGGGCGTCGGCGTACATGGGCCGGCCCTCGAGAACGTTCACGAGGGCGTCCGCGTTGCGGGCGACATGGGCCAGCACATGACCCCGGGTCCAGCCGGGCAGCCGTGACGGTTGCGCCACAGCGGCGTTGTCCAGTTTGCCGGTCGCGGCGAGGAGCCGGTCGGTCGCTTCGCGTACAGAGACCAGGTCGCGCACGTGATCGTTCATGGCCCCGACGATAGTCCGGTCACACGATCGGGTGAAGCCGTTTGAGTGAGGCCGTAAATCGAATGCACGTGCTATAGGCTCGTCGGAGGCATCAGGAATCCTTACCACCTCGCTGTGGTTACCCCCATAGATCTGAGAACCGGGGGGCTCAGTCCTCTCTGCCTCCCTCAAGAAAGGTGCGGACCGGCGTGGCCGACCGTCTCATCGTTCGTGGCGCTCGCGAGCACAACCTCAAGAACGTCTCGCTCGACCTCCCGCGTGACTCCCTCATCGTGTTCACCGGGCTCTCCGGATCGGGCAAGTCGTCCCTCGCGTTCGACACGATCTTCGCCGAGGGGCAGCGCCGGTACGTCGAGTCGCTCTCCTCCTACGCCCGCCAGTTCCTGGGCCAGATGGACAAGCCCGACGTGGACTTCATCGAGGGCCTGTCGCCCGCGGTGTCCATCGACCAGAAGTCGACCTCGCGCAACCCGCGTTCGACGGTCGGCACCATCACCGAGGTCTACGACTACCTCCGTCTGCTGTTCGCCCGTATCGGCAAGCCGCACTGTCCCGAGTGCGGCCGGCCGATCACGCGCCAGTCGCCGCAGGCCATTGTCGACAAGGTGCTCGAGCTGCCCGAGGGCAGCCGCTTCCAGGTCCTGTCCCCGTTGGTGCGCGAGCGCAAGGGCGAGTTCGTCGACCTCTTCGCCGACCTCCAGACCAAGGGGTACAGCCGCGCCCGGGTCGACGGCGAGACCATCCAGCTGAGCGAGCCGCCCAAGCTCAAGAAGCAGGAGAAGCACACCATCGAGGTGGTCATCGACCGCCTGACGGTGAAGGACAGCGCCAAGCGCCGGCTCACCGACTCGGTGGAGACCGCCCTCGGGCTGGCCGGCGGCATGGTCATCCTCGACTTCGTCGACCTCCCCGCCGACGACCCCGAGCGTGAGCGGATGTACTCCGAGCACCTCTACTGCACGTACGACGACCTGTCGTTCGAGGAGCTGGAGCCGAGGTCCTTCTCCTTCAACTCGCCCTTCGGCGCCTGCCCGGACTGCACCGGCATCGGTACGCGCATGGAGGTCGACCCGGAGCTGATCGTCCCGGACGAGGACAAGTCCCTCGACGGGGGCGCGATCAGCCCCTGGTCCCACGGGCAGTCCAAGGACTACTTCGCGCGCCTCGTCGGCGCGCTCTCCGACGCCCTCGGCTTCCGTACGGACATCCCGTGGGCGGGACTGCCGCAGCGCGCCAAGAAGGCCCTGCTGCACGGCCACAAGACCCAGATCGAGGTCCGCTACCGCAACAGGTACGGGCGCGAGCGGGCGTACACCACGTCCTTCGAGGGCGCGGTGCCGTTCGTCAAGCGGCGCCACTCCGAGGCCGAGAGCGACTCCAGCAGGGAGCGCTTCGAGGGCTACATGCGCGAGGTGCCCTGCCCGACCTGCCACGGCACCCGCCTCAAGCCCCTGGTCCTCGCCGTCACGGTCATGGAGAAGTCCATCGCCGAGGTCTCGGCGATGTCGATCAGCGACTGCGCGGACTTCCTGGGCGAGCTGACGCTGAACGCCCGCGACAAGAAGATCGCCGAGCGCGTGCTCAAGGAGGTCAACGAGCGGCTGAAGTTCCTGGTCGACGTCGGTCTCGACTACCTGTCGCTCAACCGCGCGGCCGGCACGCTGTCCGGCGGCGAGGCGCAGCGCATCCGGCTCGCCACCCAGATCGGCTCCGGCCTCGTCGGCGTGCTGTACGTCCTGGACGAGCCCTCCATCGGCCTGCACCAGCGCGACAACCACCGCCTCATCGAGACGCTGGTCCGGCTGCGCGACATGGGCAACACCCTGATCGTCGTCGAGCACGACGAGGACACCATCAAGGTGGCCGACTGGATCGTCGACATCGGCCCGGGCGCGGGCGAGCACGGCGGAAAGGTCGTCCACAGCGGCTCTCTCAAGGAACTGCTGGACAACAAGGCGTCCGTCACCGGCCAGTACCTGGCCGGCGAGAAGTCCATCGCGATGCCGGACGTCCGCCGCCCCGTGGATCCCGCGCGGCAGCTCACCGTCCACGGCGCCCGTGAGAACAACCTGCGCGACATCGACGTGTCGTTCCCGCTCGGCGTGCTGACGGCCGTCACCGGCGTCTCCGGATCCGGGAAGTCGACGCTGGTCAACGACATCCTCTACACGCACCTGGCACGCGAGCTGAACGGCGCCCGCACGGTGCCGGGCCGCCACACGCGCGTGGAGGGCGACGACCTCGTCGACAAGGTCGTCCACGTCGACCAGTCGCCCATCGGCCGGACGCCCCGGTCCAACCCGGCGACGTACACCGGTGTCTTCGACAACGTGCGCAAGCTGTTCGCGGAGACCATGGAGGCGAAGGTGCGCGGCTACCTGCCGGGCCGCTTCTCCTTCAACGTCAAGGGCGGCCGCTGCGAGAACTGCTCGGGCGACGGCACGATCAAGATCGAGATGAACTTCCTGCCGGACGTGTACGTCCCGTGCGAGGTCTGCCACGGGGCGCGCTACAACCGGGAGACCCTGGAGGTCCACTACAAGGGCAAGTCCATCGCCGAGGTGCTGGACATGCCGATCGAGGAGGCCCTGGACTTCTTCGAGGCCGTCCCGACGATCGCCCGTCACCTCAGGACCCTCACCGAGGTGGGTCTCGGATACGTCCGCCTCGGCCAGTCGGCGCCGACCCTTTCCGGCGGCGAGGCGCAGCGCGTGAAGCTCGCTTCCGAGCTCCAGAAGCGCTCCACGGGACGCACGGTGTACGTCCTGGACGAGCCGACCACGGGTCTGCACTTCGAGGACATCTCGAAGCTCATCAAGGTCCTGTCGGGCCTGGTCGACAAGGGCAACTCGGTGATCGTCATCGAGCACAACATGGACGTCATCAAGACGGCCGACTGGGTGGTCGACATGGGGCCGGAGGGCGGCAGCGGCGGTGGCCTGGTCGTCGCCGAGGGCACCCCCGAGCAGGTGGCCGCGGTGCCGGCCAGCCACACGGGCAAGTTCCTCCGGGACATCCTGGGCGACCGGGTGAGCGACGCGACCCCGCTGAAGAAGAAGGCACCGGCGAAGCGGGCGGTGGCGGCGAAGTCGGCCCCGGCGCGGAAGTCGGCGACGGTGAAGACGGGCGCCGCGAAGAAGGCCGCGGGTGCGGCCGCTCCTGCGAAGGCGGCGCGCTCCCGCAAGGCGTGACACGCGTTTCCCGTGCGGCGTTTCCTGTGCGGCCCCTTGCCCGAGCCCGGGCGAGGGGCCGCTCGCGTGGGCGGGCAGGGGGAAGGCTCCGCCGGACGCGCCGGCCCTACGGCGCCAGTTCCGTCGCGTACGGCGGATCCGCGCCCGGGCGGGAGCACGTGATGGCGGCCGCGCGGGCCGCGAAGGCCAGGATGTCGGCCCAGGCAGCCGTGGTGAGCGCCGACAGCGCCGCAGGCGCCCCCGCCGACAGCGCGCCGTGGGCCGAGAGCCGGTGCAGCAGCGCCGCGTTCACCGTGTCGCCCGCGCCGATCGTGTCGGCCACCTCGCCCCGTACCGCCGGGACGTCCAGGGCCGCCCCGCCCCGCGTCCGTACCGTCAGCCCCTCCGCGCCCCGCGTCAGCACCACCACCGCAGGCCCGGCCGCGAGCCACTCCTCCACCGACCCGCCCAGCCACGCCGCGTCGTCCTCCGACAGCTTCAGCAGCGAGACGTACGGAAGCCAGCTCTCGAAACGGGCCCGGTAGGCGTCCGGGTCCGGGATCAGACCGGCCCTGACGTTCGGATCGAGCAGGGTGAACAGGCCGCGTCCCGCCTCACGCCGCAGCAGCGCCTCGTACGCGCTCGCCCCCGGCTCCAGCACCAGCGAACACGTGCCGAGCACCAGCGCCCGTACGCCGGAGGGGAGCGGCGCGGCCGGCAGCTCGAAGAGGCGGTCCGCGCTGCCTTCGGCGTAGAAGCCGTACCCGGCCGACCCGTCGGCACCCAGCGTCGCCACCGCCAGCGTCGTCGGCTCCGGACCGCGCTGCACGAGCGAGGTGTCCACCCCGGCCGCCCGCAGCCCGTCGACGAGAGCCTCGCCGAAGCCGTCCGTCGAGACGCGGGAGCAGAAAGCGGTGCGGGTGCCCAGCCGCCCCAGGGCGACAGCGGTGTTGTACGGCCCGCCGCCGAGCCGCGGCAGCAGAGGCGCCAGCGCGCCCGTCCCCTGCGGCACCAGGTCGATCAGGGACTCTCCGGCGACGACGATCACGGGCCCGAACGTAACCCATCGCAACCCCGCAGGACAGCCCGGAGGACACCAGGAGGACAGCCGCAGGACAGCCCGTGCGAGAGCCGCCGATCTCCGCCGGTATCGTCGGGTCTGTCACCGCACCCCTGACCAGTGGAGCCCTCATGTCCGGCCAGTCAGCCCCCCGCCGCACCGTGCTGAAGGGCGCCGTCCTCGCCGGCGCGGCAGGACTGGGGGTGGCGGCCTGCTCCACCGAGTCGAAGCTCGGCCACGCCAAGCCGCTGCCGTCCACGCCCGTGAGCCTCGGCGCGCCGGACGAGGTCCCGGTCGGCGGCTCCAAGCTCTACCGCGAGCAGCGCATCATCGTCAGCTGCCCGGCCGAGGGCGAGTTCAAGGCGTTCAGCGCGCAGTGCACGCACGCGGGCTGCGTCCTGGACAAGATCGAGAAGGAGGAGGGCAACTGTCCCTGCCACGGCAGCCGTTTCGACGTGAGGACAGGGGACGTGCTCCAGGGCCCGGCGACCGTGCCGCTGCCCGCGATACCGGTCAAGGTCGAGGGCGGCAAGCTCGTCGCAGGCCCGGAGGCCTGATCCGCCCCGCCCGCTCCGTCCGCACCGCCCGTCCCGAACGCCTTCCCGCCCTCCGGTCACCCCGCGTTGTCACTGCCCGCAAGTAGGGTGTGTGACATGGCAGACCCCTCCAGCTACCGCCCCAAGCCGGGACAGATCCCCGACTCGCCGGGGGTCTACAAATTCCGCGACGAGCACCGCCGGGTGATCTACGTCGGGAAGGCGAAGAGCCTGCGCCCGCGCCTCTCCTCGTACTTCCAGGACCTGGCCAGTCTCCACCCGCGCACCCGCACCATGGTCACCACGGCCGCGTCCGTCGAGTGGACGGTGGTCTCCACGGAGGTCGAGGCGCTCCAGCTGGAGTACTCCTGGATCAAGGAGTTCGACCCCCGTTTCAACGTCAAGTACCGCGACGACAAGAGCTACCCGTCCCTCGCGGTGACGCTGGGCGAGGAGTTCCCCAGGGTCCAGGTCATGCGCGGCCCCAAGAAGAAGGGCGTGCGCTATTTCGGCCCGTACGGACACGCCTGGGCGATCCGCGAGACCGTCGACCTGATGCTCCGCGTCTTTCCCGTGCGCACCTGCTCGGCCGGCGTCTTCAAGAACGCCGCGAGGACCGGCCGCCCCTGCCTCCTCGGCTACATCGGCAAGTGCTCCGCGCCCTGCGTGGGCCGCGTCACACCCGGGGAGCACCGGGAACTGGCCGAGGAGTTCTGCGACTTCATGGCCGGCCGCACCGGCCAGTACCTCAAGCGCCTCGAACAGCAGATGCACGAGGCCGCCGAGGACATGGAGTACGAGAAGGCCGCCCGCCTGCGCGACGACATAGGGGCCCTGCGCCGCGCCCTGGAGAAGAACGCGGTGGTGTTCAACGACGCCACCGACGCCGACCTGATCGCCGTCGCCGAGGACGAGCTGGAAGCGGCCGTCCAGATCTTCCACGTACGCGGCGGCCGGGTCCGCGGCCAGCGCGGCTGGGTCACCGACAAGGTCGAGGCCGTCGACACCGCGGGACTCGTCGAGCACGCGCTCCAGCAGCTGTACGGCGAGGAGCGGGGCGACGCGGTGCCCAAGGAGGTCCTCGTACCGGCCCTGCCCGAGGACGCCCCAGCGGTCTCCCAGTGGCTCGCCGGGCGGCGCGGCTCGAACGTCTCGCTGCGCATCCCGCAGCGCGGCGACAAGAAGGACCTGATGGCGACGGTCCTGCGCAACGCCCAGCAGGCCCTCGTCCTGCACAAGACCAAGCGGGCGTCCGACCTGACCACCCGCTCCCGCGCCCTGGAGGAGATCGCCGAGGCGCTCGGACTGGACTCCGCCCCACTGCGCATCGAGTGCTTCGACATCTCCCACCTCCAGGGCGACGACGTGGTGGCCTCCATGGTCGTCTTCGAGGACGGCCTGCCCCGCAAGAGCGAGTACCGCCGCTTCCAGATCAAGAGCTTCGAGGGCCAGGACGACGTCCGTGCCATGCACGAAGTGCTCACCCGCCGCTTCCGCCGCTACCTCCAGGAGAAGGAGAAGACGGGGGAGTGGACCGAGGAGAGCGGAGCCGAGGAGACCGGGGCTCTGGAGGTACCCGCCGGGCCGCAGCCGGAGGACGACGGCAGGCCCAGGCGTTTCGCGTACCCTCCGCAGCTCGTCGTCGTCGACGGCGGACAGCCCCAGGTGGCCGCCGCCCAGCGCGCCCTCGACGAGCTCGGCATCGACGACGTCGCCGTCTGCGGCCTCGCCAAGCGCCTCGAAGAGGTCTGGCTGCCGGGCGAGGACGACCCGGTGGTCCTGCCCCGCAGCAGCGAGGGTCTCTACCTCCTCCAGCGGGTGCGTGACACGGCCCACGACTTCGCCATCCGCTACCAGCGCACCAAGCGCGCCAAGCGCTTCAGGGCAGGGCCGCTCGACGCCGTCCCCGGTCTCGGGGAGACGCGCAAGCAGGCCCTGGTCAAGCACTTCGGTTCGGTGAAGAAGCTCCGGTCCGCGACAATCGACCAGATCTGCGAGGTTCCGGGGATAGGCCGCAAGACGGCCGAGACCGTCGCCGCGTTCCTCGCGCAGGCCACGCCGGCCGCGCCCGCCGTGAACACGGCGACAGGAGAGATCATTGAGGACGACGAGGAATCCGCCGCCACCACGGCCGCGTTCTCCCCGTCGGAACGGGGGCAGCAGGAATGACCGAGCACGACGGAGACGGAGCACACGTGAGTACGGGCACGACCGGGGAAACCGGCGAGACCGGGCATAACGGGCACAACGGTGAGGCGGCCGAGGCGGCCATCCCCGAGCTGGTGATCATCTCGGGCATGTCGGGAGCGGGCCGCAGTACCGCCGCGAAGTGCCTCGAAGACCTCGGCTGGTTCGTCGTCGACAACCTGCCGCCCGCGCTGATCCCCACCATGGTGGAGCTCGGCGCCCGCTCGCAGGGCAATGTCGCCCGTATCGCCGTCGTCGTGGACGTCCGCGGCCGGCGCTTCTTCGACAACCTCCGCGAGTCACTGGCCGACCTGGACGCCAAGGAGGTCACCCGCCGGATCGTCTTCCTGGAGTCCTCGGACGACGCCCTGGTGCGCCGTTTCGAGTCCGTACGCCGCCCCCACCCGCTGCAGGGCGACGGCAGGATCACCGACGGCATCGCGGCCGAGCGCGACCTGCTGCGCGAGCTGCGCGGCGACGCCGACCTGGTCATCGACACCTCCAGCCTCAACGTCCACGAACTGCGCGCCAAGATGGACGCCCAGTTCGCGGGCGACGACGAGCCGCAGCTGCGCGCCACGGTCATGTCCTTCGGCTACAAGTACGGCCTGCCGGTCGACGCCGACCTCGTCGTCGACTGCCGCTTCCTGCCGAACCCCCACTGGGTCCCCGAGCTCCGTCCCTTCACCGGCCTCAACGAGGAGGTCTCCGGCTACGTCTTCAACCAGCCGGGCGCCAAGGAGTTCCTCGACCAGTACACCGAGCTGCTCCAGCTCATCGCCGCCGGTTACCGCCGTGAGGGCAAGCGTTACGTCACCATCGCCGTCGGCTGCACGGGAGGCAAGCACCGCAGCGTCGCCATGTCCGAGAAGCTGGCCGCCCGCCTCTCCTCCGAAGGCGTCGAGACCGTCCTCGTCCACCGGGACATGGGGCGCGAGTGACCGGACGCAATTTCCGCCTGCGCCGGCTGCGCGGCAGCGATGCCGCGCGGCCGTTGCGCAAACGCGGCGCCCAGCCCAAAGTCGTCGCCCTCGGCGGCGGCATGGGGCTTTCCGCGTCGCTCACGGCGCTGCGCCGCATCACCGGCGACCTGACCGCGGTGGTCACGGTCGCCGACGACGGCGGCTCCAGCGGGCGGCTCCGCGACGAGCTGGGCGTACTGCCGCCGGGTGATCTGCGCAAGGCGCTCGCCGCGCTGTGCGGGGACGACGACTGGGGCCAGACCTGGTCGCGCGTCATCCAGCACCGCTTCTCCAGCCGCGGCGACCTGCACGACCACGCCGTCGGCAACCTGCTGATCGTCGCCCTGTGGGAGCAGCTCGGCGACCATGTCCAGGCCCTCGACCTGGTCGGCAAGCTGCTCGGCGCGCACGGCCGGGTGCTGCCCATGTCCGCCGTGCCGCTGGAGCTCCAGGCGCTCGTACGGGGGCACGACCCCCGGCGCCCCGACGAGGTGGACACGGTCCGCGGCCAGGCGACCGTGGCGCTCACCCCCGGCGAGGTGCAGTCCGTGCACCTGGTCCCGCAGAACCCGCCGGCCGTCCCGGAGGCCGTCGCCGCCGTCCGCGACGCGGACTGGGTGGTGCTCGGTCCCGGCTCCTGGTTCTCCTCCGTGATCCCGCACCTCCTGGTGCCCGAGCTGCTCGACGCCCTCGTCGAGACGCGGGCCCGCCGGGTCCTGTCGCTCAATCTCGCGCCGCAACCCGGAGAAACCGATGGCTTCTCTCCGCAGCGTCATTTGGAGGTTTTGGGACGACACGCCCCTAAACTCGCCCTGGACGTGGTGTTGGCCGACGAGGCTGCCGTGCCCGACCGCGAGTCTCTCGCCGATGCCGCCAAGCGGTTCGGAGCCGCGGTCGAGCTGGCGCCGGTCGCCGCGCCCGACGGTTCCCCGGTCCACGATCCGGAGCTGTTGGCCGCCGCGTACGACCGTATTTTTCGGATGCATGGAAGGATCGGCCCATGGCGATGACGGCAGCGGTGAAGGACGAAATCTCCCGGCTACCCGTCACCCGGACCTGCTGCAGGAAGGCGGAGGTCTCGGCGATTCTTCGGTTCGCGGGCGGGCTGCACCTGGTGAGCGGCCGGATTGTGATCGAGGCGGAGCTGGACGTGAGCTTCGCCGCCCGAAGACTCAAGAAGGACATTCTTGAGATTTTCGGACACCACTCGGAGCTGGTGGTGATGGCGCCGAGCGGACTGCGCCGCGGTTCCCGTTATCTCGTACGGGTGGTGGCGGGCGGCGACCAGCTGGCGCGCCAGACCGGCCTGGTCGACGGCCGCGGCCGGCCCATCCGCGGGCTGCCCCCGCAGGTCGTCTCCGGCGCCACGTGCGACGCCGAGGCCGCCTGGCGCGGCGCGTTCCTCGCCCACGGCTCCCTCACCGAGCCCGGCCGTTCCTCCTCACTGGAGGTCACCTGCCCGGGGCCCGAGGCCGCCCTCGCCCTGGTCGGTGCCGCCCGCAGACTCTCCATCGGGGCCAAGGCGCGCGAGGTGCGCGGCGTGGACCGCGTCGTCGTACGGGACGGGGACGCGATCGGCGCCCTGCTGACCCGCCTCGGCGCGCACGAGTCCGTGCTGGCCTGGGAGGAGCGGCGGATGCGCCGCGAGGTCCGTGCCACCGCCAACCGCCTGGCAAACTTCGACGACGCGAACCTGCGCCGCTCCGCGCGGGCCGCGGTCGCCGCGGGGGCCCGGGTGGGGCGTGCGCTGGAGATCCTCGGCGATGAGGTGCCCGAGCACCTCGCCGCCGCCGGGCGGCTGCGCATGGACCACAAGCAGGCGTCCCTGGAGGAGCTGGGCGCGCTGGCCGACCCGCCGCTGACGAAGGACGCGGTCGCCGGCCGGATCCGCCGTCTGCTGGCCATGGCCGACAAGCGGGCCCAGGACCTCGGCATCCCCGGCACGGAGTCCACGATCACCGAGGAAATGGCCGACGGGCTGATCGGCTGACCGCCCCCGCCGTACGACTGGCCGCTGCCGGTGCCCCACGGGGTGCCGGCAGCGGCGTTTCACACCTCTGACGCGCTATTGACATGACCATGGACTGTCATGAGCCTGGCGCTTGTTCACTTACGTGGCAGACAACAGCAAGGGTGGCTCATGAGACGCAGAGCGAGATCGATCCTCGCAGCGGGGGCGTTGCTGCTCGGCGGTGTGGTGGTGGCACCCGTCGCCCAGGCGGAGGGGGCGGGGAGCGCCGGACCGGGGAGCGCCGGAGCGGACAGCGCCGACACGGGCGCCGACGCCGTCAAGGTGTTCAACGCGGACGTCACCAGGGAGCAGATCCCCCTGCTCCTGGCCGCCGGGCAGGACGCCCACGAGATGGGCGAACGGGCGCCGGAGAAGGGCACGGCGCGCGTCGAGCTCTTCCTCACCGACGCCCAGGCCGGGGAACTGGCCGCCAAGGGCGTCAGGAACCTCACCGAGCGCAAGGTCTCGGCGAAGACGCAGTCGCGCCTCGCCGCCGCCGGGGACGGCGTCTACCGCCCGTACAGCGGCAAGGGCAATCTCCAGGAGGAGATCGTCAGGACGGGGCAGGCGCACCCGGACCTCACCAAGGTCGTCTCCATCGGCAAGACCCTCCAGGGCAAGGACATCCTCGCCCTCAAGCTCACCAAGGGCGCGAAGAAGACCAAGGACGGCGCCAAGCCCTCCGTGCTGTACCTGTCCAACCAGCACGCCCGCGAGTGGATCACCCCGGAGATGACCCGGCGGCTGATGCACCACTACCTGGACCGGTACGGCAAGGACCGCCGTGTCACGAAGATCGTGGACTCCACCGAGCTGTGGTTCGTGCTCTCCGCCAACCCGGACGGCTACGACTGGACCCACGACCCGGACGGCGACCGCCTCTGGCGCAAGAACATGCGCGACATCGACGCCGACGGCAAGTACACCGCGAGCGACGGCGTCGACCTCAACCGCAACTTCGCGTACAAGTGGGGCTACGACAACGAGGGCTCCTCGCCGAACCCCGCCAGCGCCACCTACCGCGGCGCGTCCCCCATGTCCGAGCCCGAGACCCGGGTGCTCGACCGCTTCCAGAAGCGCATCGGTTTCGAGTACGGCATCAACTACCACTCCGCCGCCGAGCTGATCCTCTACGGCGTCGGCTGGCAGGTCGCCACCCCGACCCCCGACGACGTGCTCTACAGGGCGCTCGCGGGCACGCCCGAGAAGCCGGCCGTTCCCGGGTACCACCCGCAGGTCTCCTCCGAGCTCTACACCACCAACGGCGAGGCCGACGGACACGCGGCCAACGTCAACGGCACGATGATGTTCACCCCGGAGATGACCACCTGCCAGACGGCGTCGAACATCGACCCCGACGACCAGTGGAAGCCGGAGGACTGCCAGTCCGGCTTCAACTTCCCCGACGACGAGAAACTGATCCAGGCGGAGTTCGCCAAGAACATCCCCTTCGCCCTCTCCGTCGCGGAGACCGCCGCCCACCCCGACCGGCCGTCCTCGCCCGTCGGCATGGCCGCCCCCGACTTCACACCCGACACCTTCACGACCTCCTACGCGGCGCGCGGCGGTGACCAGGAGGTCGCCGTCACGGCCCGCAAGTCCGTACGCGACAAGGAGCTCAACTACCGCGTCAACGGAGGCCGTACGCACGACGAGGACCTGGAGCGCTGGAAGGGCGGCGAGACGTACGGCGGCGAGGACAACCTCTGGTTCGACGAGTACCGCGCGGAGGTCGAGGACGCCGGACCGGGCGACACGGTGGAGGTCTGGTTCACCGGCCGCACCAAGGCGGGCAAGCGCACCTCCAGCGAGCACTTCACGTACACGGTCGCCGAGCGCTCCCGCGCGGACACCCTGGTGATCGCCGAGGAGGGCGCCCCCGCGCAGCACGCCCGGAAGTACGTCGACGCCCTCAGGGCGAACGGCCGCACCGCCGCCGTCTGGGACGTCGCCACCCAGGGCGCACCGCACGCCCTCGGCGTCCTCTCCCACTTCCGCACCGCCGTCCACTACACCGGCGCCAAGGCGCCCACCGGCCCCACCCAGACGGCGGTACGCGCCTTCCTCAACGAGGGCGGCAAGCTGATCGAGGCCGGTGAGATGGCGGGCGGCAACGCGGTCGTCGGCCCGGCCGTCACCGACGACTTCAGCCAGTACTACCTCGGCGCCTACGGACGTACGAACGCCGGCGGTGCCACCGGGTTCACCGGCGCGGGACCGCTCGCGGGAACGGCCGGACCGCTCACGGGAGCGCCCGGAAACCCGCTGGACGCGGCGGGCGCGTACACCGTCACCTCGGACACGCTGCCCGCCGACCGGTTCCCGCAGTTCCGCAGCGCGCAGGCGGGCCGGTACGACGGGATCACCAACCCGTACGCCCCGCACACGGGCCAGTGGATGGCGGCCGCCGCGCACGAGGACGGCGACTGGAAGCGCCTCGCCCGTACGGTCGACCTCACCGCGGTGAGCACCGCCGACAAGCCGCGGCTGCGTCTCGCCCTCAACTGGAACACCGAGAACGCCTATGACCACGCGGTCCTGGAGGCGCACACCGAGGGAGCCGAGGACTGGACGACGCTCCCCGAGGAGGGCGGTGCCACCAGGACCGCCGTCCCGGCCGAGTGCGACCAGGGCTACTTCGTCAACGGCCACCCCTTCCTGCGCCACTACCTCACCCTGGAGGCGGGCGGCTGCCGGGCGACCGGCACCACCGGCGCGTGGAACAGCTTCACCGGCTCGTCCGGCGGCTGGAAGCAGGTCTCCTTCGACCTCAGCGCCTACGCGGGCAAGAAGGTCGAGCTGGCGCTCAGCTCCATCACCGACCCCGGCAGCGGCGGCCGCGGCGTCTTCGTGGACGACGCGCGGCTGACCGTCGGAGGAGCCGACAAGGAGAGCGAGGGCTTCGAGACCTCGCTCGGCGCCTGGACGGCCCCCGGGGCCCCGGCCGGAAGTCCCGCCACCGGGGGCGACTGGGCCCGGTCGGGTGAGCTGTTCAAGTCCTATGCGGCAGTCACTACACGTGACACCGTTCTGTTCGGGTTCGGCCTGGAACACGTGCCGGACGCCGCGGAGCGGTCCGCGCTGCTGGGCAAGGCGCTGGGTTCGCTGCGGCGCTGACTCCGCGCTGACTCTGCGTAACCGGCCCCGGAAGGGCCGCAGGTACCGGAGGTCCGTGCTCCTACTGGGGAGTACGGACCTCCGGGCCGCGTCCGGGGCCGCTCGATGTCACCCACAGCGCCGCGTAGAGGTAGGGTCGGAAGCGGTCGGGGACATCCCATACATCTCGCCGGCGTCGAAACCCGGCGTACCAACGAGGAGATCGGTTTCGTGACGATCCGCGTAGGCATCAACGGCTTCGGCCGCATCGGGCGCAACTACTTCCGGGCGCTGCTGGAGCAGGGTGCGGACATCGAGATCGTGGCTGTCAACGACCTGGGTGACACTGCGACCACGGCACACCTGCTGAAGTACGACACCATTCTCGGCCGCCTCAAGGCCGAGGTGTCGCACACGGCGGACACCATCACCGTCGACGACCACACCATCAAGGTGCTGTCCGAGCGCAACCCGGCGGACATCCCGTGGGGCGAGCTGGGCGTCGACATCGTGATCGAGTCCACCGGCATCTTCACCAAGAAGGCGGATGCCGAGAAGCACCTCGCCGGTGGTGCGAAGAAGGTCCTCATCTCGGCTCCGGCCAAGAACGAGGACATCACCATCGTGATGGGTGTCAACCAGGACAAGTACGACGCGGCCAACCACCACGTCATCTCCAACGCCTCCTGCACCACCAACTGTGTGGCGCCGATGGCCAAGGTTCTCGACGAGAACTTCGGCATCGTCAAGGGCCTGATGACGACGGTGCACGCGTACACCAACGACCAGCGTATCCTGGACTTCCCGCACTCGGACCTGCGTCGCGCCCGCGCCGCGGCCGAGAACATCATTCCGACCACCACGGGTGCCGCCAAGGCCACCGCGCTGGTCCTCCCGCAGCTCAAGGGCAAGCTCGACGGCATCGCGATGCGCGTCCCGGTCCCGACCGGCTCGGTCACCGACCTGGTCATCACGCTGGAGCGCGAGGTCACCAAGGACGAGATCAACGCGGCCTTCCAGAAGGCCGCCGAGGGCGAGCTCAAGGGCATCGTCGAGTACACGGTCGACCCGATCGTGTCCTCCGACATCGTCAACGAGCCGGCGTCCTGCACCTTCGACTCCTCGCTGACCATGGCCGAGGGAACCCAGGTCAAGGTCATCGGCTGGTACGACAACGAGTGGGGCTACTCCAACCGCCTCGTCGACCTCACGGTCTTCGTCGGCAGCCAGCTCTGATCCGTCCGGCAGGCACCTCGATGTGAGCACAGGGCTCGGCCAGCGCAACGCGGCGCTGGCCGGGCCCTGTCACGTGTTTTGTCTCCCAAGGAGTCCAGTAACAGATGAAGACGATCGACGAACTTCTCGCCGAAGGGGTCGAGGGCAAGCGGGTATTCGTCCGCGCCGACCTCAACGTGCCGCTCGACGGCACCGCCATCACCGACGACGGCCGCATCCGCGCCGTCCAGCCGACGATCGAGAAGCTCGCCGCCGCGGGCGCCCGCGTCGTCGTCGCCTCGCACCTGGGCCGCCCCAAGGGCGCCCCGGAGCCGGCCTTCTCGCTCGCCCCCGCCGCCGCGCGCCTCGGTGAACTCCTCGGCGCCGAGGTCGCCTTCGCGACCGACACGGTCGGCGAGTCCGCCAAGGCCGTCGTCGCTGACCTCGGCAACGGCAAGGTCGCCGTCATCGAGAACCTCCGCTTCAACGCCGGCGAGACCTCGAAGGACGACGCCGAGCGCGGCGCCTTCGCGGACCGGCTGGCCGAGCTCGCCGATGTGTACGTCGGCGACGGCTTCGGCGCCGTGCACCGCAAGCACGCCTCGGTCTACGACCTCCCGGCCCGGCTCCCGCACGTCGCCGGCGGCCTCATCGCCACCGAGGTCGGCGTCCTGAAGAAGCTCACGGAGGACGTCGAGCGGCCGTACGTCGTGGTCCTCGGCGGCGCCAAGGTCTCCGACAAGCTCGGCGTGATCGACCACCTGCTGGAGAAGGCCGACCGCATCCTGGTCGGCGGAGGCATGGCGTACACCTTCCTCAAGGCCCAGGGTCACGAGGTCGGCATCTCGCTGCTCCAGGCCGACCAGATCCCGACGGTTCTGGAGTACCTGGAGCGGGCCAAGGCCAAGGGCGTGGAGTTCGTGCTCCCCGTCGACGTACTGGTCTCGGCCGAATTCCCGGACCTCAAGACGAAGGCTCCGGCGAACCCGACGACGGTTGCCGCGGACGCCATCCCGGCCGACCAGGAGGGTCTGGACATCGGTCCCGAGACCCGCAAGCTGTACGCATCGAAGCTCGCCGACGCGGCCACCGTCTTCTGGAACGGTCCGATGGGCGTCTTCGAGCACCCCGACTACGCCGAGGGCACCAAGGCGGTCGCCCAGGCCCTCGTCGACAGCCCCGCCTTCACGGTGGTCGGTGGTGGCGACTCCGCCGCCGCCGTCCGCATCCTGGGCTTCGACGAGAACGCATTCGGCCACATCTCGACCGGTGGCGGCGCCAGCCTCGAATACCTCGAAGGCAAGACGCTTCCCGGCCTCGCCGCACTGGAGGACTGACTTTTCATGACTGTTATCGGCCAAGGCCGTACCCCGCTGATGGCGGGCAACTGGAAGATGAACCTCAACCACCTCGAGGCCATCGCGCACGTCCAGAAGCTCGCCTTCGCGCTCACCGACAAGGACTACGACTCCGTAGAGGTCGCGGTCCTGCCCCCCTTCACGGACCTGCGGTCCGTGCAGACGCTGGTGGACGCCGACAAGCTCAAGATCAAGTACGGCGCCCAGGACATCTCGGCGCACGACTCCGGCGCGTACACCGGTGAGATCTCGGGCGTGATGCTCGCCAAGTTCAAGTGCGCGTACGTCGCCGTCGGGCACTCCGAGCGCCGGCAGTACCACAACGAGACCGACGAGGTCTGCAACGCCAAGGTGAAGGCCGCGTACAAGCACGGTCTGACCCCGATCCTGTGCGTCGGCGAGGGTCTCGACGTCCGCAAGGCGGGCAACCAGGTCGCGCACACGCTCGCCCAGCTCGACGGCGGCCTCAAGGACGTCCCGGCCGAGCAGGCCGAGTCCGTCGTGATCGCGTACGAGCCGGTGTGGGCCATCGGCACCGGCGAGGTCGCCACCCCCGAGGACGCGCAGGAGGTCTGCGGAGCGATCCGCGGCCGTCTCGCGGAGCTGTACTCGCAGGAGCTGGCCGACAAGGTCCGCATCCAGTACGGCGGCTCGGTCAAGTCCGGGAACGTCGCCGCGATCATGGCGCAGCCGGATGTCGACGGGGCCCTGGTGGGCGGCGCGGCGCTGGACGCCGACGAGTTCGTCAAGATCATTCGGTTCCGCGACCAGTGAGTAGGCCGTAGGGCCGATCCGTCGTACCCTGGCGGGGGCCGGGGCTGTTGCACAACAGCCGTCCGGCCCCCGTTGTCCGTCTCCGAAGTCCGAAGCCCGAGGAAGTTGGTCCAGCCGTGGTTATGGGGTTCTCGATCGCCCTGATCGTCTTCAGCCTGCTGCTGATGCTGCTGGTTCTGATGCACAAGGGGAAGGGCGGCGGTCTCTCCGACATGTTCGGTGGCGGCATGCAGTCGTCCGTCGGTGGGTCCTCGGTCGCCGAGCGCAACCTCGACCGCATCACGGTGGTAATCGGTCTGATGTGGTTTGCCTGCATTATCGTGCTCGGTCTGCTGATGAAGCTGGACAGCTGACCCGTCGTCCGGTACGCAGACGGGAGCGCGGCCTATCATGGGGCCGGCGGCTCGCGTCTGCGCGGCAGGGGTGCAACTCCGGCCACTGGACGCGCGTTGGGTCCTGCGTAGAGTGGGGCGCTCGCAGCTGAGCTGTTTGACGACTCCGCGGCGGTAGCCGCTGATTGATGCAGTGCAGCACCATCACGCAGGGAGTTACGACCGTGGCAAGTGGCAACGCGATCCGGGGAAGCCGGGTCGGAGCGGGGCCGATGGGCGAGGCCGAGCGCGGCGAGTCCGCACCCCGTCTCCGCATCTCCTTCTGGTGTTCCAACGGGCACGAGACGCAGCCGAGCTTTGCCCATGACGCTCAGGTTCCGGACACGTGGGACTGCCCGCGCTGCGGGTTCCCGGCCGGACAGGACCGGGACAATCCGCCGGCCCCGCCGCGCACGGAGCCGTACAAAACGCATCTCGCGTACGTACGGGAACGGCGCAGCGACGCGGACGGCGAGGCGATTCTCGCCGAGGCTCTCGCGAAACTGCGGGGCGAGATCTAGGAATTGCGATCCGGCCGGACACCTTCGGGTGTCCGGCCGGACTGCTTCCGCGGTCCGCTCTCCGGACTGCTTCTCCGGGCCGGTTGTCAGTGGCACCCTCTACGGTTCTTGAATCACAGGACCGGGAGGGGCAGTTGTGACGACGAGCAAGGCTGCGGCCGCGCAATCGGGGGCGGAGGAGGCGCGGGCCCCGGCCTGGCGCGGGGGGTTCGGCCGGCTGTGGACCGCGGCTGTCGTCTCGAAGTTCGGCGACTCGCTGCGTACGGCCGCGATGCCGCTGCTGGCCGCATCGCTGACGTCCGACCCCGTGCTGGTGGCGCTGGTGACGGCGTGCGGTTACCTGCCGTGGCTGCTGTTCGGGCTGCTGGGCGGAGCGGTGGCGGACCGGGTGGACCAGCGCCGGGCGATGTGGGCCGTGGACCTGGTGCGGGCCGCGCTGATGGCCGCCTTCGCGGTGGCGGTCGCCCTCGGCCACGCCTCGATCGCACTGCTCGTCGCGCTCGCCTTCGCGCTCACCACCCTCCAGACCCTCTTCGACAACGCCGCCACGGCCCTGCTGCCCTCGCTGGTGCCCAAGGCCGCCCTGGGCAGCGCCAACGCCCGGCTGCTGACCGGGCAGCAGATCGCGGGAGGCTTCCTGGCCGCTCCGCTGGTGCCGGTGCTGCTCCTGGCGGGCGCGGCCGTGCCGTACGCCGCGGACGCCGCGACGTACGTCCTGGGGGCCGTGCTGATCGCTTCGCTGCGGGTGACGGCGCCGGAGCGGGCGCCGAGACCTCCGGGCAGCACGCTGCGCGGGGACATCGCGCAGGGGCTGCGGGTGCTGTGGCGGGACCGCGTGCTGCGCGGGCTCTGCGTCGCCACCACGCTGTGCAACGTCGGCATGGCCGCGCTCATCGCCACCCTGGTCCTCCAGGTCACCGGCTGGCTCGACGCCGGGCACGGCGGTTACGCGGCGGCCATCGCGGCGTACGGCGTGGGCAGTACGGCGGGCGGGCTGCTGGCCGGCCGGCTCTCCAGGCGGATCGGGCGGATACGCAGTGTGTTCGTGGCCGGAGCCGTGCAGATCTGCTGCCTGGCGGCGATGGGGCTCGTCCGCGAGCTGTGGGTGACGGTCGTCGCGATGGCGCTGTTCGGCCTCATGGGGCTGGTGTGGAACACCAACCAGGTGACGCTGATGCAGGAGCGCAGCCCGGAAGCCATGCTGGGAAGGATCAGTTCGGCCTTCCGCACGCTCGCGATCGCAGGCGCACCGCTCGGCGCGCTGCTGGGCGGCGCGGCCGCCTCCGCCTGGGGGCTGAATACCCCCGCCCTGCTGGCGGCGGCGCTCTTCACGGCCGCCACAGCATCGCTGGCCGCTCTGATCAATTAGGTTGGAGCTGCCAGGGGGCATGCACGCAGGTACGAGAAGAAGTGGGCTGATGTCCGAGATGAACGCAGAAAGCCGCACCAGGCTCAACCGGATGCCCGAGTGGACCGCTCTCGCGAAGCACCGCGAGCAGCTGGGCCGGACGCATCTGCGAGAACTGTTCGCCGCCGATCCCGAGCGGGGCACCGGATACACCGTCAAGGTCGGGGACCTCTACCTCGACTACTCCAAGCACCTGGTGACGGACGAGACGCTGGGGCTGTTGCGCGACCTGGCCCGCGGAGCCGGGGTCGCCGAGCTGCGGGACGCGATGTTCCGCGGCGAGAAGATCAACACCACCGAGGACCGCGCGGTGCTGCACACCGCCCTGCGCGCGCCGCGCGACGCGGTGATCGAGGTCGACGGGGAGAACGTCGTCCCCGCCGTCCACGCGGTGCTCGACAAGATGGCCGCCTTCGCCGACCGGATCAGGTCGGGGGAGTGGACCGGCCACACCGGCAAGCGCATCAAGAACGTCGTCAACATCGGCATCGGCGGCTCCGACCTCGGTCCCGCCATGGCGTACGAGGCGCTGCGCTCCTTCACCGACCGGGACCTCACGGTCCGCTTCGTGTCGAACGTCGACGGAGCCGATCTGCACGAAGCCGTGCGGGACTTGGACCCGGCCGAGACGCTGTTCATCATCGCGTCCAAGACCTTCACCACGATCGAGACCATCACCAACGCCACGTCGGCGCGCGACTGGCTGCTGACGAACCTCCGCGCGGACGGCGGCGCCGTCGCCAAGCACTTCGTGGCCCTGTCCACGAATGCGGAGAAGGTCGCGGACTTCGGCATCGACACGGCCAACATGTTCGAGTTCTGGGACTGGGTGGGCGGGCGGTACTCGTACGACTCGGCCATCGGCCTGTCGCTGATGATCGCGATCGGCCCCGGCCGCTTCCGCGAGATGCTCGACGGCTTCCACCTGGTCGACGAGCACTTCCGCACCGCGCCGGCCGAGGAGAACGCGCCGCTGCTGCTCGGTCTGCTGGGCGTCTGGTACGGGGAGTTCTTCGACGCGCAGGCGCACGCGGTCCTCCCGTACAGCCACTACCTGTCGAAGTTCACGGCGTACCTCCAGCAGCTCGACATGGAGTCCAACGGCAAGTCCGTGGACCGCGAGGGCAACCCGGTCGACTGGCAGACGGGGCCGGTGGTGTGGGGCACGCCGGGCACCAACGGGCAGCACGCGTACTACCAGTTGCTGCACCAGGGCACGAAGATGATCCCGGCGGACTTCATCGGCTTCGCCAGGCCGGTCGCCGACCTGCTGCCGGGCCTGGAGGCGCAGCACGACCTGCTCATGGCGAACTTCTTCGCCCAGACGCAGGCGCTGGCCTTCGGCAAGACGCCCGACGAGGTGCGGGCGGAAGGGGTGGCCGAGGAGCTGGTGCCGCACAAGACGTTCCGCGGCAACCACCCGACGACGACGATCCTCGCGGACGAGCTCACCCCGTCCGTCCTGGGGCAGCTGATCGCGCTGTACGAGCACAAGGTGTTCGTCCAGGGGGCCGTCTGGAACATCGACTCGTTCGACCAGTGGGGCGTCGAACTCGGCAAGGTCCTCGCCAAGAAGATCGAGCCGGTCCTGACGGAAGGCGCGGGCGGCGAGCAGCTGGACAGCTCGACCGCGACCCTGGCCGCCAAGTACCGCACACTGCGCGGCCGCTGACCGGCCGACGGACGGGAGACGGGGCGATGGCCGGGGGGACGGGGAGTGTGCGGCTCAGGCCGCCGAACAACACGCTCGACCGGCGGGTCATCGGCTGGTGGCGGACACAGTGGCTGCTGCTGACCGCGGTTCCGGCGGCCGTACTGGCCGTGCTGGGCGCGCTCGTCGCGTCCGCACGGCCGTGGCTGCTGCTGTCCGCCGGCGTGCTCGCGCTGCTCGGCGCGGCCATCACGGTGTTCCTGCCGCCGTGGTGGTTCCGGGTGCACCGCTGGGAGGTCACGGACGACGCGGTGTACGTGCGTACCGGCTTCTTCTGGCAGGAGTGGCGGATCGCGCCGATGTCGCGGATCCAGACCGTGGACACCGTGCGCGGGCCGCTGGAACAGGCGTTCAGGCTCGCCACGGTCATCGTCACCACCGCGTCCTCCAAGGGCGCGGTGAAGATCGAGGGGCTCGACCACGAGCTCGCCGCGGAGCTGGCGGAGCGGCTGACCCTGATGACGCGGGCCACCCCCGGGGATGCGACGTGAGCGTCCCGGGGGGCGCCCCCGAGGACGGGGAGCGGCCGGAGAGCGGCGACGGCTGGCGGCGGCTCGCCCCGCGCACCGTCCTGGCCGCCGCGCTGGTCATGGCGGGCATCGCGGTGGGCGCCGGAGTGCCGGCCTTCATCGGGCTCGCGGGGAGCAGGCCGGTGTGGCAGGCGCTCACCTGGGTGGGGACCGGAGCCGTCCTGCTCATCGTGGGCGGCTCCGCGCTCGACTACGTGCGCTGGCGCAGGACGCGGTACCGCATCGGCGCCGAGCGCGCCGAACTCCACACGGGTCTGCTGCTGGTCAAGCGCCGCTCG
Source organism: Streptomyces altiplanensis (assembly GCF_053591575.1). Classification (NCBI taxonomy): domain Bacteria; kingdom Bacillati; phylum Actinomycetota; class Actinomycetes; order Kitasatosporales; family Streptomycetaceae; genus Streptomyces; species Streptomyces altiplanensis. The sequence goes on from NZ_JBSFUB010000013.1 coordinate 24,085, forward strand.
CTGGCCCGTGAACGCATCCGCAGCGTCGACCTGACGGCCAATGCGCTGCTGCGGGTTCTCGGCCTCGTGAAGGTCCGTATCGGCACCGGTGAGAACACCGGCGGCGGCGAGTCCACGCTCGAACTCGACCCGGTGACGCGGGAGGAGGGCGAACGGCTGCGCAGGGAGCTGCTGTACCGGGGGACCACCGCGGGACCCGGCCCCCACCGGGAGGGCGAACTGGCCACGCTCGACCCCGCCTGGATCCGGTACGCCCCGCTCTCCTTCGTCGCCCCCGCACTGGGCGGCGCGGCGGCCGGCGGACTGATGCAGGTCAGCGAATGGTTCGGCGCGCAGGGGAAGCTGATCGAGTGGGTGCGGGACCGGTTCCACGACACACCGGTCGTCTGGATGATCGTGGTGCTCGTCGTCGGGGCGTGCGCGGCGGGGGTCGTGGGGGCGCTCGGCCTGTGGGTCGAGATGTGGTGGAACTACCGGCTGGAGCGCGAGCCGGGCGGCACGTTGCGGGTCCGCCGCGGCCTGTTCACCACGCGGTCGATCTCCATCGAGGAGCGCAGGCTGCGCGGGGTGGAGCTCGTCGAGCCGCTCGGGGTGCGGACGCTGGGGGCGGCGCGGGTGGACGCGGTCGCCACCGGGCTGGCGGCGGACGAGGGAAGCCGGCACGCCGACCACAAGACGCTGCTGCCCGCAGCGCCGCGGACCACCGCGGAGAGGGTGGCGGCGCACGTCCTGCGCGAGGCCGCCTCACCGACGGGCACGGCCGGCCTCACGCCGCACCCGCCGGCCGCCCGTACGCGCCGTCTGCGCTGGGCGGTGGGCGCGGCGCTGGTCCCGGTGCTCGTCCTCGCCGCCCTCGGTGCGCTGCTGACCGACGCTCTGCTGTACGTCGCAGGGGCGTGCGCGGTGGTGCTGCTGCCCCTCGCGGTGCTCCTGGCACTGGACGCGTACCGGAGCCTGGGGCACGCCATCAGCGGCGGCTACCTGGTGGCACGGTCGGGGACGGTGCGGCGCACGACGGTCGCGCTGCAGCGGGGCGGGGTCGTCGGGTGGACGGTGAAGCAGTCGTACTTCCAGCGCCGGGCCGGCCTGATCACGCTGACGGCGACCACCGCGGCGGGAGCGGGGGCGTACTCGGTCTACGACGCGCAGGAGCCGGAGGCGCTGGCCTTCGCGGAGGCGGCGGTTCCGGGGCTGCTGGCGCCGTTCCTGGAGCGGCCGCGGTAGTGGGGGCCGGGTCCGCCGCGCCGGACGGGCCGGAGGGTTACCCGCGGCGGGGGCGGAAGTCCGGCCGCACCGGGGACCGAGTGGCCTTGCACGGGGCCCCGGGGCCCACGGGCGAACAGAGGGGAAAAGCCACGGCCCGGGCCGCCCTTGGGGCGGACCGGGCCGTGGCCGTGCCGGAGCGGCGGATCAGGCCGAAGCCGGGCGGTAGAGGTCGCGCGGGAGCTGGGAGGCCGCCGCGTCGTCCAGGAGCCACAGCGTCCGGCGACGGCCATATGCGCCCGCCGCCGGGGCCTGGATCTCCCCGGCGCCCGACAGCGCGACGACCGCGGCCTTCGCCTTGTCCTCGCCCGCCGCCAGCAGCCACACCTCGCGTGCCGCGCGGATCGCGGGCAGCGTGAGCGTGATGCGGGTGGGCGGGGGCTTGGGGGCACCGTGGACGCCCACCACCGTACGGTCCGTCTCACGGACCGCCGGGAGCTCCGGGAAGAGCGACGCCACGTGCGTGTCGGGGCCCACACCCAGCATCAGGACGTCGAACGTCGGGACGGGGCCGTGGTCCTCGGGCCCCGCCGCCGAGGCCAGCTCGGCGGCGTACGCAGCGGCTGCCGCGTCCACGTCGGCCCCGAACACGCCGTCCGAAGCCGGCATCGCGTGGACCCGGGCAGGGTCCAGCGGCACCGCGTCCAGCAGCGCCTCGCACGCCTGGGTGTGGTTGCGCTCCGGGTCCCCGGCGGGGAGGAAGCGCTCGTCGCCCCACCACAGGTCCAGGCGCGACCAGTCGATCGCGTCCCTGGCCGGAGCCGAGGCGAGCGCGGCCAGCAGGCCGTTGCCGTTGCGGCCGCCCGTCAGTACCACCGACGCCGAGCCGCGCGAGGTCTGGGCGTCCACGACCTTGGTGATCAGCCGCGCCGCCGCGGCCTGCGCCATCAGCTCCTTGTCGTGGTGGACGACAAGCTGGGGTGGCCTCACTTCGACGCCGCCTTCTTGGAGGCCGAGGAGGAAGCCGGGGCCGAGGACGAGGCCGACTTCTTCGCGGGCTTGGTGGCAGCGGCGGGCTCGTCCGCTTCGGCCGCCGGCGAGGCCGTCCTGCTCTCCGGGCTCTCACCGAGCCGGTCGACACCGAACTTCAGCGTCGCCGCGTAGGTGTCGTCCGGGTCGAGCCTGCGCAGTTCCTCGGCGATCAGCTCGGAGGTCTCCCGCCGCTTGAGCGCCACCGCGCGGTCCGGCTGCCCCTCGATGGACAGGGAGGCCAGCGAGCCGTCCGCCCGGTCGAGCTTGATCGGGCCGCAGTTGGTCTCCATCTTCACGCCGGTCAGGCCCGGGCCGGAAGACACGGAACGCTTCACGGGTACGCGAAGCCGGTCGGCGAGCCACATGCCGAGCAGCTCGACGCTCGGGTTGAACTCCTCGCCCTCCACCTCCACCGAGGTGACCTCGCACTCCACCTGGTCCAGCGCGGCCGCGAGCATCGAGCGCCACGGCGTGATGCGCGTCCACGACAGGTCGGTGTCGCCCGGCGTGTAGGCCTCGGCGCGCGCCCTCAGCTCATCGACCGGGTGCTCGGCGGCGTACGTGTCCGTGACGCGGCGCTGCGCGAGCGCGCCGAGCGGGTCGTGCGCCGGGTCGAGCGGCGCGTTGGCCGCCCACCACACCACGACGGGGGCGTCCGGCAGCAGCAGCGGCAGCACCACCGACTGCGCGTGGTTGATGACCTCGCCATACAGCCGCAGGATCACCGTCTCGCCGGTGCCCGCCGCCGTGCCCACCCGCACTTCGGCGTCGAGGCGTGCCTTGGCGCGGTCGCGCGGCGAGCGCGAGACCCGCTTGATGACGACGAGGGTGCGCGAGGGGTGCTCGCGGGAGGCCTCGTTGGCCGCCTTGAGCGCGTCGTACGCGTTCTCCTCGTCGGTGACGATGACCAGCGTGAGGACCATGCCCACGGCCGGCGTGCCGATGGCACGGCGGCCCTGGACGAGAGCCTTGTTGATCTTGCTGGACGTGGTGTCCGTCAGGTCGATTTTCATGGCCGACGCCAGCTCCGTCCGTCTCGTGCGAGCATTTCGTCCGCCTCGACCGGGCCCCAGGTACCGGCCGGGTACTGCGCGGGCTTGCCGTGGGTGTCCCAGTACTCCTCGATCGGGTCGAGGATGCGCCAGGACTGTTCGACCTCCTCCAGACGCGGGAAGAGGTTGGCGTCGCCGAGCAGGACGTCCAGGATCAGGCGCTCGTACGCCTCGGGGCTGGACTCGGTGAAGGACTCGCCGTACGCGAAGTCCATCGACACGTCCCGCACCTCCATCGAGGTGCCCGGCACCTTGGAGCCGAAACGGACCGTGACGCCCTCGTCCGGCTGGACGCGGATGACCAGGGCGTTCTGCCCCAGCTCTTCCGTGGCCGTGTGGTCGAAGGGGGAGTGCGGGGCGCGCTGGAAGATGACCGCGATCTCGGTGACACGGCGGCCGAGGCGCTTGCCGGTGCGGAGGTAGAACGGGACGCCCGCCCAGCGGCGGTTGTCGATCTCCAGCTTGATCGCGGCGTAGGTGTCGGTCTTCGACTTGGGGTCGATGCCCTCTTCCTGGAGGTAGCCGACGGCCTTCGCGCCGCCCTGCCAGCCCGCCGCGTACTGCCCGCGCACGGTCTCCCGGCCCAGGTCCTTGGGGAGCTTGACGGCGCCGAGCACCTTGGTCTTCTCGGCGACCAGCGCGTCCGCATCGAAGGATGCGGGCTCCTCCATGGCGGTCAGCGCGAGCAGCTGGAGGAGGTGGTTCTGGATGACGTCGCGGGCGGCGCCGATGCCGTCGTAGTAGCCGGCGCGGCCGCCGATGCCGATGTCCTCGGCCATCGTGATCTGGACGTGGTCGACGTACGACCGGTTCCACAGCGGCTCGAACATCTGGTTGGCGAAGCGCAGCGCCATGATGTTCTGGACCGTTTCCTTGCCCAGGTAGTGGTCGATCCGGAAGACCTCGTTGGCCGGGAAGACCTCGTGGACGATCCGGTTCAGCTCCTGCGCGGAGGCCAGGTCGTGGCCGAAGGGCTTCTCGATGACGGCCCGCCGCCAGGAGCCTTCCTTCTGGTCGGCCAGGCCGTGCTTCTTGAGCTGCTGGACGACCTTGGGGAAGAACTTCGGGGGCACGGACAGGTAGAAGGCGAAGTTGCCGCCGGTGCCCTGTGCCTTGTCCAGCTCCTGAATGGTGGACTTGAGCGTCTCGAACGCGGCGTCGTCGTCGAAGTTGCCCTGGACGAAGCGCATGCCCTGGATCAGCTGCTGCCAGACTTCCTCGCGGAAGGGCGTGCGGGCGTGTTCCTTGACGGCGTCGTGGACGATCTGGGTGAAGTCCTCGTTCTCCCAGTCGCGCCGGGCGAAGCCGATGAGGGAGAAGCCCGGTGGCAGCAGGCCGCGATTGGCCAGGTCGTACACGGCGGGCATCAGCTTTTTACGTGACAAATCGCCCGTGACGCCAAAGATGACCAGGCCCGACGGCCCCGCGATACGCGGGAGCCGTCGGTCCTGAGCGTCACGCAGCGGATTGCTGCTGGACAATTTTTAGGCCTCCGAAGGGGCGAGGCGCTTGAGCTCCGCCTCGGTCGACTTGAGCAGGTCGTTCCAGGACGCCTCGAACTTGTCGACGCCCTCGTCCTCGAGCAGCTGCACCACGTCGTCGTAGGAGATCCCGAGCTTCTCGACGGCGTCGAGCTCGGCGCGCGCCTGCTCGTAGGTGCCTGCGATCGTGTTGCCCGTGATGGTGCCGTGGTCGGCGGTCGCTTCCAGCGTCGCCTCGGGCATGGTGTTCACCGTGCCGGGGGCGACGAGGTCCTCGACGTACAGCGTGTCCTTGTACGCCGGGTCCTTGACGCCGGTCGAGGCCCACAGCGGACGCTGCTTGTTGGCGCCGGCCCGGTCCAGGGCGGCCCAGCGGTCCGAGGAGAAGACCTCCTCGTACGCCTGGTACGCCAGACGGGCGTTGGCGAGGGCGGCCTTGCCCTTGAGCGCCTTGGCCTCGTCCGTGCCGATGCCGTCGAGACGCTTGTCGATCTCGGTGTCCACGCGGGACACGAAGAACGAGGCCACCGAGTGGATCTCGGAGAGGTCCAGGCCCGCGGCCTTCGCCTTCTCCAGACCGGTCAGGTAGGCGTCCATGACCTTGCGGTAGCGCTCCAGCGAGAAGATCAGCGTCACGTTGACGCTGATGCCCAGACCGATGGTCTCGGCGATCGCCGGGATGCCCGCCTCGGTGGCCGGGATCTTGATCAGGGTGTTCGGACGGTCCACCAGCCAGGCGAGCTGCCTGGCCTCGGCCGTCGTCGCCTTGGTGTTGTGCGCCAGGCGCGGGTCGACCTCGATCGACACGCGGCCGTCCTGGCCGCCGGTCGCGTCGAAGACCGGCCGCAGGATGTCGGCGGCGTCCCTCACGTCAGCCGTCGTGATCATGCGGATGGCTTCTTCGACGGTGACCTCGCGGGCGGCCAGGTCGCTGAGCTGCTGGTCGTAACCGTCGCCCTGCGAGATCGCCTTCTGGAAGATCGACGGGTTGGTGGTGACGCCCACGACGTGCTGCTGGTCGATCAGCTCGGCGAGGTTGCCGGACGTGATCCGCTTGCGCGAAAGGTCGTCAAGCCAGATCGCGACGCCTTCGTCGGAGAGGCGCTTGAGTGCGTCTGTCATGAGAGTTGCATCTCCTACTTGTCGTATGTACCGGCGTCAGCGGGTAGCGGCGGCCAGCGATTCCCGGGCCGCGGCCGTGACCGCGTCCGCGGTGAAGCCGAACTCCCGGAAGAGCACCTTGGCGTCCGCGGAAGCGCCGAAGTGCTCCAGCGAGACGATGCGGCCGGCCTCGCCGACGTAGCGGTACCAGGTCAGGGCGATGCCCGCCTCGACCGCCACACGGGCCTTGACGGAGGGCGGCAGCACGCTGTCGCGGTACCCCTGGTCCTGCTCCTCGAACCACTCGATCGACGGCATGGAGACCACACGGGTCGGGATGCCGGCGGCCTGGAGCTGCTCGCGGGCCTCGACGGCGAGCTGGACCTCGGAGCCGGTGCCGATCAGGACGACCTGCGGAGTGCCGCCCTCGGCCTCGAAGAGCACGTATCCGCCGCGCGCGGCGTCCTCGTTGCACTCGTAGGTCGGCACGCCCTGACGGGTCAGGGCCAGACCGTGCGGGGCGTCGTTGCGCCGCAGGATCTCGCGCCAGGCGATCGCGGTCTCGTTGGCATCGGCCGGGCGGACCATGTTCAGGCCCGGGATGGCGCGCAGCGCGGCCATGTGCTCGACCGGCTGGTGCGTCGGGCCGTCCTCGCCCAGACCGATGGAGTCGTGCGTCCACACGTACGTCACGGGCAGCTTCATCAGCGCGGCGAGGCGGACGGCGGGGCGCATGTAGTCGGAGAACACCAGGAAGGTGCCGCCGTAGATGCGCGTGTTGCCGTGCAGCGCGATGCCGTTCATCGTCGAGCCCATGGCGTGCTCGCGGATGCCGAAGTGGACCGTACGGCCGTACGGGTCCGCCTCCGGCAGCGGGTTGCCGACCGGCAGGAACGACGACGTCTTGTCGATCGTCGTGTTGTTCGAGCCGGCGAGGTCGGCGGAACCGCCCCACAGCTCGGGGATGACCCCGCCGAGCGCCTGGAGGACCTTGCCGGACGCGGCGCGGGTCGCCACGGCCTTGCCGGGCTCGAAGACCGGGACCGACTTCTCCCAGCCCTCGGGCAGCTCGCCCGCGGCGATGCGGTCGAACGTGGCGGCGCGCTCGGCGTTGGCGTTGCGCCACTCCTGGAACTGCTTGTCCCAGGCGGCGTGCGCCTCACGGCCGCGCTCGCCCGCCTTGCGCACGTGCGCGAAGACGTCCTCGTCGACCTGGAAGTGCTGCTCGGGGTCGAAGCCCAGCACGCGCTTGGTGGCCGCGATCTCCTCCTCGCCCAGTGCCGAGCCGTGCGAGGCCTCGGTGTTCTGCGCGTTGGGGGCGGGCCAGGCGATGATCGTGCGCGCCGCGATGAGCGAGGGGCGCTCGGTCTCGTCCTGCGCGGCCTTCAGCGCCGCGTGCAGCGCCTGGACGTCGAAGTCGCCGTTGGCGTTCTGCTCGATGCGCTGGACGTGCCAGCCGTACGCCTCGTACCGCTTGAGGACGTCCTCGGAGAAGGCGGTCTCGGTGTCGCCCTCGATCGAGATGTGGTTGTCGTCGTACAGGGCGACGAGGTTTCCGAGCTTCTGGTGGCCCGCGAGCGAGGACGCCTCGGCCGAGACACCCTCCTCCAGGTCGCCGTCGGAGACGATCGCCCAGATGGTGTGGTCGAACGGGGAGGCGCCCGCGGCGGCCTCCGGGTCGAACAGACCGCGCTCGTAGCGGGCGGCCATCGCCATGCCCACGGCGTTGGCGATGCCCTGGCCCAGCGGCCCGGTCGTGGTCTCCACCCCGGTCGTGTGCCCGTGCTCGGGGTGACCCGGCGTCAGGCTGCCCCAGGTGCGGAACGCCTTCAGGTCGTCCAGCTCCAGGCCGTAGCCGGCCATGTAGAGCTGGATGTAGAGCGTCAGGCTGGTGTGACCAGGAGAGAGGACGAATCGGTCGCGCCCGGTCCAGTTCGCGTCATTGGGGTCGTGCCGCATCAGCTTCTGGAACAGCACATACGCGGCCGGGGCCAGGCTCATGGCCGTACCAGGGTGGCCGTTGCCGACCTTCTGTACGGAATCCATGGCCAGGACGCGGGCGGTGTCGACAGCCCGCTGGTCCAATTCGGTCCACTCGAGATCTGTGGTGGTCGGCTTGGTGCTCACCCTGAGTCAGGGCTCCTCTCCACATGTCGAATCCCGGTACTGGATAGGCGCACCGGGCGATGTTGAGCCTACCCCCGCAAGAACCCGCTCATTTCGGCCTCGCGTCCTCCAAAAGAGCGGGCACGGCCCAGGGTGCGGGGCGTTCGCGGTCTTCGCCTCCCGGCGGGCGGGACAGCCCGCCGGGAAGCCGGTGAGTACCCCACTCAACACGACCCCACCCCGGCGGAGAACGAAGTATGGGCAACGTCTAGAGTGGCGTGGTACGCGCAAGTCTTTACCGGGCCTTCACGTCCGGAGCTTGCTGGAATTTCTCTGTCAGGGGTGTGCGTGACGGCCGTCGAGTCCCGACCCGCAGGGGTCGCCTTGACTCCCAGCCCGGGAGGCCATCGGCCGTTCGGAGCCCGGGTCAAGGCGTTCGTGGCACTGACCAAGCCTCGGATCATCGAACTGCTGCTGATCACCACCGTCCCGGTCATGTTCCTGGCCGAACAGGGCGTGCCCGACCTGTGGCTGGTCCTGGTGACCTGCCTCGGCGGCTACCTGTCGGCCGGCGGCGCCAACGCGCTGAACATGTACATCGACCGCGACATCGACGCGCTGATGGACCGTACGTCGCAGCGGCCACTGGTCACCGGCATGGTCAGTCCGCGCGAATGCCTCGTTTTCGGCATCAGCCTGGGCGTGATCTCGACCCTCTGGTTCGGGCTGCTCGTCAACTGGCTGTCCGCCGCGCTGTCGCTCGGTGCTCTCCTCTTCTACGTCGTCGTCTACACGATGATCCTCAAGCGGCGTACCGCGCAGAACATCGTCTGGGGCGGCATCGCCGGCTGCCTGCCGGTCCTCATCGGCTGGTCCGCGGTCACCAATTCGATGTCCTGGGCCGCCGTCATCCTGTTCATGGTCATCTTCTTCTGGACGCCGCCGCACTACTGGCCGCTGTCGATGAAGGTGAAGGAGGACTACGCGCGGGTGGGCGTCCCGATGCTCCCCGTCATCGCCTCCAACAAGGTCGTGGCCCGCCAGATCGTCGCCTACAGCTGGGTGATGGTCGCGGTCTCGCTGCTGCTGACCCCGCTGGGCTACACCGGCTGGTTCTACACCGTGGTCGCCCTCGTGTCCGGCGGCTGGTGGCTCAAGGAGGCGCACGGGCTCCAGTCCCGCGCGAAGTCCGGGGTGACCGGCGGCAAGCTCAAGGAGATGCGGCTGTTCCACTGGTCCATCACCTATGTCTCGCTGCTCTTCGTCGCCGTCGCGGTGGACCCCTTCCTGCGCTAGAGAACCTGCCCTGGACCCCCGATCTACCCGTCGGTAGCATCGTGGGCATGGCAGACACGAAGCAGGCAGAGCGCAAGGCGGCGAAGCTCGCCAAGGAGATCACCGCCTTCGCCAAGCGGCACGGCGGCGCCGAGGGCCAGCTCGCGCACCTCGGACAGATGGGCACCCGCATCGTGCTCGTCGGCGGGGACGGCGGCTGGGGCGATCTCGTGGCCCCCTCCCACGCCGTCGCGCAGAGCGCCGCCGAGAAGGCCGGGATCACGCTCCACGAGTCCTTCGACGGCGACTTCGCGGCCAAGGTGCGCACGGGACCGTACGAGTGGAGCCGGATGGCCGGCATCCAGGTCGGCGGCCCGTCCAACGACCTGCCGCGGAGCGCCTAGCAACACCTGACGCGGGGGTCACCCGTTAGAGCCTGTGGAAGCACGTCCACCACAGGAGCCCCGGATGATCGAAACGCCTTCCCCGGTGGACCAGTACTGCCACGGAGTGCTCCGTACGGAGCTGGGCCTCGGCACCTTCGAGACCTGCCTCGCCACGACCCCCGCGCCGCCCGCGCCCGGCACCACCTTCTTCGACACCCGGACGGACTTCGCCGTACGCCGCTGGTGTCCGCCGCTCCCCGGCCTCGAACCGCACTGCCCGCCCGCGCGCTATCTCGCGCGCCGCAGGGAACTGGGCGTACTGGAGACCGGGAGGCGGCTGCTGAGGGGCACCGGGATCGCCACCCACCTGGTGGACACCGGGCCGCCGGGGGATCTCTCACGGGACCCGCCGAGACAGTGGCGGCCGGCGCCGCCCAGGCCCGGGAGAATCGTGCGTCTGGACCTGCTCGCCGAGCAGGTCGCCGACACGTCCGGAACCGTCGAGAGCTTCCTCGCCAACCTCGCCGAGGGCGTGCACGGCGCGGCGGGGACCGCCGTGGCCTTCACCTCCGTGGCGGGCGTACGGCACGGACTCGCCCTCGCACCGCATCCGCCGGGGCCCGGCGAGGTGCGCGGGGCGGCGGGGCGCTGGCCGGCCGGACGCCGGGCCGGGGCCGGCTGTTCCGTGAGGCGCTGGGCAGGGTGCTCGGCGGCTGGGCCGGTGACGGCGCGTGGTCGCGGACGGACGCCGAACGGGTGGCGGGGATGATCGCGGCGGGCCATGCCCGCCGCGTCTACGGGCTGGCCGACGGGCGGCCGTCAGACGGTGGCGGCCACCGATGAGCCGGGCTGGACGGCGGGCAGCGGAGCCGGGGCTTCGAGCGGGCGCTCGCGCAGGCTCAGCGCCAGCCGCAGTACCGCGATCCACATCAGGGACGAGCCGAGCATGTGGACGCCGACCAGGATCTCGGGGACCTCGGTGAAGAACTGGACGTAGCCGACGGCACCCTGCGCCAGCAGGACGATCAGCAGGTCGCGGGCGCGCGCCCGGGTGTCGTCCGGGGCGTCCACCACGCGCAGGACGAACCACATGGCGATGGCCAGCGCGCAGACGACCCAGGCGGCCGCGGCGTGCACGTGAGCGGCGTCGATCCAGTCCCACGGCATGCGCGGTACGTCGCTGCTGTCACCGGCGTGCTTGCCCGAACCGGTCACCGTCGTACCCAGGGCGATCAGGAGCCCCGAGGTGACGAGGAGCGCCCAGGACAGCTTGCGGACGGGGCGCGGGACGCGCGGCCTGGGGGCGGTGTCGCCCTCGCGGGTGCGCTGCCAGGTGATCACGGCGACCGTGAGGAGGGCGTTGGCGAGGAGGAAGTGACCGGCGACGGTCCAGGGGTTCAGACCCGCCCAGACCGTGATGCCGCCGAGGACGGCGTTGCCCAGCACGATCCAGAACTGGAGCCACCCGAGGCGGGTGAGACCGCGCCGCCAGGGCTTCGTGGACCGGGCCGCGATGATCGCCCAGCCGACCGCGGCCGACAGGACGTACGTCAGCATGCGGTTGCCGAACTCGATCGCGCCGTGGATGCCCTGTTCGGGCGTCGCGAAGAGGCTGTCGTCGGTGCACTTGGGCCAGGTGTCGCAGCCGAGGCCGGATCCGGTCAGTCGTACCGCGCCGCCCGTGACGATGATGACGACGGTCATCACGACGGGGGCGAGCGCGGCGCGCCGGAGGATGCGGGGGGTGGGCGTCCAGCGCCGCGCGATGAGGGCGAGGGGGGTCAACACGGCAACCATCGTAGGACGAAGCTTGTGCAGGAATTCACGAGGGGGGTGCGGAACGGACGTTCCTTACTCCCAGCGGAAGAAACGGGCGGCCGCGCCCAGCCCCAGGACCGCCCACACCGCGAGGATCCCGAGGCCGCTCCACGGAATGGCCGCGCCGTGCTGGAGCACGTCGCGCAGGCCGTCCGACAGCGCCGAGATCGGCAGCAGGCCGAGCACCGACCGGACCGCGTCCGGGAACTTGTCGAGCGGAACGATCACGCCACCGCCCACCAGCAGCAGCAGGAAGACCAGGTTGGCGGCGGCCAGGGTCGCCTCGGCCCTGAGGGTGCCGGCCATCAGCAGGCCGAGACCGGAGAAGGCCGCCGTACCGAGGACGAGGAGGAGGAACACGGCGAACGGGCTGCCGTGCGGGGACCAGCCGAGACCGAAGGCGATCGCGGTGAGAAGGGCCACCTGGAGGACCTCGGTGACGAGTACCGACAGGGTCTTCGCCGTCATCAGCGCCCAGCGGGGCAGTGGGGAGGTGCCCAGCAGCTTGAGCACGCCGTACCGGCGCTCGAAGCCGGTCGCGATCGCCTGCCCGGTGAAGGCGGTGGACATGACGGCGAGCGCCAGGACGCCCGGGGCGAGGAAGTCGACGGACCTGCCCGGGCCCTCCGCGGTCCCCACCGGCACGGTGATGATGTCGACGGACGAGAACAGCACCAGCAGCAGCGCCGGGATGATCACCGTCAGCAGCAGCTGTTCGCCGTTGCGCAGCAGCATCTTCGTCTCGAAGAGGGTCTGCGCCGCGATCATCCGGGGCAGCGGGGCCGCTCCGGGCCGCGGTGTGTACGTACCGATGCTCATGAACGGAGGTCCTTACCGGTCAGCTCGAGGAAGACGTCCTCCAGGGAGTGCCGCTCGACGGAGATGCCGCTGGGCATCACGCCGTGCTGTGCGCACCAGGAGGTGACGGTGGCCAGCAGCTGAGGGTCGACCTTGCCGGTGATCCGGTACGTCCCGGGCGTCAGCTCGGCCGCCAGGGTGCCCACGGGCAACGCCTTGAGCAGGGACGCGATGTCGAGCCCGGGGCGCCCGGTGAAGCGCAGGGTGTTCTCCGCGCCGCCGCGGCACAGCTCCTCGGGGCTGCCCTGGGCGACGACCCGGCCCGCGTCGATGATCGCGACGTCGTCGGCGAGCTGCTCGGCCTCGTCCATGAAGTGGGTGGTGAGGACGGTGCTGACGCCGTCCTCGCGGAGCTCGCCCACGAGATCCCAGGTGGACCGGCGGGCCTGCGGGTCCAGGCCGGCGGTCGGCTCGTCGAGGAAGACCAGTTCGGGGCGGCCGACGACGGCCATCGCCAGGGCGAGCCGCTGCTGCTGCCCGCCCGAGAGCCGCCGGTACGTCGTACGGCCGCAGCTGCCGAGCCCGAGGCGCTCGATCAGCGCGCCGACGTCCAGCGGGTGGGCGTGCAGCGCGGCCATGTGGCGCAGCATCTCGTCGGCCCTGGCCCCCGAGTACACGCCGCCGGACTGGAGCATCACCCCGATCCGGGGACGCAGCCGCGCCGCGTCGGCGACCGGGTCGAGACCGAGGACGCGCACGGTCCCGGCGTCCGGCCTGCGGTAGCCCTCGCAGGTCTCGACCGTGGTGGTCTTCCCGGCTCCGTTGGGGCCGAGGACGGCGGTGACGGAGCCCGCGCGCACCTCCAGATCGAGGCCGTCGACCGCGGTCTTGGTTCCGTACCGCTTGACCAGTCCTGTGACCTGGACGACGGGCTCGCTTCTCATGACGTGAAGTCTAAAGAGGGGGCGTGGCTCCGCTGCGCGGGGCTCCGGAGCACCCGCGCTGACCAGGTGTTCAGCGTCCTGGAGCCACCGCCAGGCCATGGCCGGGCTGATCATTTCCGCAGGTCAGGTTAGGTGTACCTAAGTGATGCACTCCACCGGAGCTTGATCAGGACGTGGGTTGTCACCCTCCTCGGAATTACGCAACAATGGCGTTGTGAAAAACGCTGTGAGTTCGACGGAGCCTCCGCAGGAGGAGCTCGCGACCGGTGAGCGCTCCACGCGCAACCGGATCGCGCGGTCCGTCCTGGATCACGGCCCGTCCACCGCCGCCGATCTCGCGAAGCGCCTCGGCCTCACCCAGGCCGCCGTCCGCCGCCACCTCGATTCGCTCGTCGCCGAGAACGTCGTCGAGCCCCGCGAGCAGCGCGTGTACGGCACCAGGACCCGTGGCAGGCCCGCGAAGGTCTTCGCGCTCACCGACTGCGGCAGGGACGCCTTCGACCAGTCCTACGACAAGCTCGCCGCCGACGCGCTGCACTGGATCTCCCAGGCGGCGGGCGGTGGCGAAAAAGGTGAGGCCGCGGTGGCCGCCTTCGCCCGTGCGCGGTTCGCCGCCCAGGCCGGGGCGTACCGCGAGGCGGTCGAGGCCGTCGCGCCCGAGGAGCGGACCGAGGCGCTTGCCAGGGCTTTGTCGGCCGACGGGTACGCTGCTACGGCGCGTAACGCACCGGTCGGAGAGCAGCTCTGCCAGCACCACTGCCCGGTCGCCCATGTCGCCGAGCAGTATCCGCAGCTGTGCGAGGCGGAGACCGAGTTCTTCTCCGAACTGCTCGGGACGCATGTGCAGCGTCTGGCCACCATCGCCCACGGCGACGGGGTGTGCACGACGTTCATTCCGCGCAGTAGCAGCAGCACAGCACAGACCACTCATTCAGCATCTGCAAGTACGGCCGGGAGGAACCCCGCATGACTCTCCCCACGGAGACTGCCCACCCCGAACTCGAGGGCCTGGGTACGTACGAATTCGGCTGGGCCGACTCCGACGCGGCCGGCGCCACTGCCAAGCGCGGCCTCTCCGAGGACGTCGTACGCGACATCTCGGCGAAGAAGAACGAGCCGGAGTGGATGCTGAAGCTGCGGCTCAAGGGCCTCAAGCTGTTCGGCAAGAAGCCCATGCCGAGCTGGGGCTCCGACCTGTCGGGCATCGACTTCGACAACATCAAGTACTTCGTGCGGTCCACCGAGAAGCAGGCGGAGTCCTGGGAGGACCTGCCGGAGGACATCAAGAACACGTACGACAAGCTCGGCATCCCCGAGGCGGAGAAGCAGCGCCTCGTCGCCGGTGTCGCCGCGCAGTACGAGTCCGAGGTCGTCTACCACCAGATCCGCGAGGACCTGGAGGAGCAGGGCGTCATCTTCCTCGACACGGACACCGCGCTCAAGGAGCACCCGGAGCTCTTCCAGGAGTACTTCGGCACGGTCATCCCGGTCGGCGACAACAAGTTCGCGTCGCTGAACTCGGCCGTGTGGTCCGGCGGATCGTTCATCTACGTACCCAAGGGCGTGCACGTCGACATCCCGCTCCAGGCCTACTTCCGCATCAACACGGAGAACATGGGCCAGTTCGAGCGGACGCTGATCATCGTCGACGAGGACGCCTACGTCCACTACGTCGAGGGCTGCACCGCCCCGATCTACTCCTCCGACTCGCTGCACAGCGCCGTCGTGGAGATCATCGTCAAGAAGGGCGGCCGCTGCCGCTACACGACGATCCAGAACTGGTCGAACAACGTCTACAACCTGGTCACCAAGCGCGCCGTGGCGTACGAGGGCGCGACCATGGAGTGGGTCGACGGCAACATCGGCTCCAAGGTGACGATGAAGTACCCGGCCGTCTACCTGATGGGCGAGCACGCGAAGGGCGAGACCCTGTCGATCGCCTTCGCGGGCGAGGGCCAGCACCAGGACGCCGGCGCCAAGATGGTCCACATGGCGCCGAACACCTCCTCCAACATCGTCTCCAAGTCGGTGGCGCGAGGCGGCGGCCGCACCTCCTACCGCGGTCTGATCGAGATCGGCGAGGGAGCCCCCGGCTCCAAGTCGAACGTGCTCTGCGACGCGCTGCTCGTCGACACGATCTCCCGCTCGGACACGTACCCGTACGTCGACGTGCGCGAGGACGACGTGTCCATGGGACACGAGGCGACCGTCTCCAAGGTCTCCGAGGACCAGCTCTTCTACCTGATGAGCCGCGGCATGACCGAGTTCGAGGCCATGGCGATGATCGTGCGCGGCTTCGTCGAGCCGATCGCCAAGGAGCTGCCCATGGAGTACGCCCTGGAGCTCAACCGGCTGATCGAGCTGCAGATGGAGGGTTCGGTCGGCTAAGGCCCCCGTCCCCCGCAGCGACTTACCTCACGACCCAGAGAGAGAGCACTACGACAGCCATGGCTGAGGCTCAGAACATCCCGGTGGGATCCACCACCGCCGGCTCGATCGCGGTGGCCGCCGAGTCCACCGTCGCCACGCGCATGAGTGCGCCTCCGTCGTACGACGTGGCGGCCTTCCCCGTCCCGCACGGCCGCGAGGAGGAATGGCGGTTCACCCCGCTGGACCGCCTGCGCGGACTGCACGACGGGACCGCGGTCGCCGACGGCGGCATCCGCGTCGAGGTGACCACCCCCGCGGGCGTCACCCAGGAGACGGTGGACCGTGACGACCCGCGTCTGGGCAAGGCCGGCAAGCCGGTGGACCGGGTCGCCGCGCAGGCGTACTCGTCGTTCGAGAAGGCCTCGGTCGTGACCGTCCCCAAGGAGACGGTCCTCGACGAGCCGATCCGCATCGCCGTGCACGGCCAGGGCGGGACCGTCTTCTCCCACCAGGTCGTGGAGCTGGGCGCCTTCGCCGAGGCTGTCGTCGTCATCGACCACACCGGTGACGCCGTGCTCGCCGCCAACGTCGACTTCGTCCTCGGCGACGGCGCGAAGCTGACCGTCGTGTCCGTCCAGGACTGGGACGACACCGCCGTGCACGTCGCGCAGCACAACGCGCTGATCGGCCGCGACGCCTCGTTCAAGTCGGTCGTGGTGACCTTCGGCGGCGACGTCGTACGTCTCCACCCGCGCGTGAGCTACGCCGGCACCGGCGGCGAGGCCGAGCTGTTCGGCCTGTACTTCACCGACCGGGGCCAGCACCAGGAGCACCGCCTCCTCGTCGACCACAACGTGCCGCACTGCAAGTCGAACGTCGTCTACAAGGGCGCGCTCCAGGGCGACGGCGCACACGCCGTGTGGATCGGTGACGTCCTCATCGAGGCCGCCGCCGAGGGCACCGACACGTACGAGATGAACCGCAACCTCGTCCTCACGGACGGCGCGCGCGTCGACTCGGTCCCCAACCTGGAGATCGAGACCGGTGAGATCGTCGGCGCCGGCCACGCCTCGGCGACCGGCCGCTTCGACGACGAGCAGCTCTTCTACCTCATGTCGCGCGGCATCCCGGCCGGCGAGGCCCGCCGCCTCGTCGTCCGCGGCTTCTTCGCGGAGCTCGTCCAGCAGATCGGTCTGCCCGACGTCGAGGAGCGCCTCCTCGCCAAGATCGACGCCGAGCTGGAGGCGTCCGTCTGATGGCCTTCGTCAAAGCCTGTGCGCTGAGCGAGCTGGAGGACGACACCCCGAAACGGGTGGAGCTCGACGGCACGCCGGTGTCCGTCGTCCGCACCGAGGGCGAGGTGTACGCGATCCACGACATCTGCTCGCACGCGAACGTCTCCCTCTCGGAGGGCGAGGTGGAGGACTGCATGATCGAGTGCTGGCTGCACGGATCGAGCTTCGACCTCCGCACCGGCAAGCCCTCCGGCCTTCCCGCGACGCGCCCCGTCCCCGTATACCCCGTCAAGATCCAAGGGGACGATGTGCTCGTCTCCGTCACCCAGGAGTCCTGAGACACCCATGGCAACGCTTGAAATCCGCGACCTGCACGTTTCCGTCGAGGCCGACAACTCCACCAAGGAGATCCTCAAGGGCGTCGACCTGACCGTGAAGCAGGGCGAGACCCACGCCATCATGGGCCCCAACGGCTCCGGCAAGTCCACCCTCGCGTACTCGATCGCCGGTCACCCCAAGTACACGATCACCAGCGGCACCGTCACCCTCGACGGCGAGGACGTCCTGGAGATGTCCGTCGACGAGCGCGCCCGTGCCGGCATGTTCCTCGCCATGCAGTACCCGGTCGAGGTCCCCGGCGTCTCGGTCTCCAACTTCCTGCGTACGTCGGCGACGGCGATCCGCGGCGAGGCCCCCAAGCTGCGCACCTGGGTGAAGGAGGTCAAGTCCGCGATGGAGCAGCTCCAGATGGACCCGGCCTTCGCCGAGCGCAACGTCAACGAGGGCTTCTCCGGCGGTGAGAAGAAGCGCCACGAGATCCTCCAGCTGGAGCTCCTCAAGCCGAAGATCGCGATCCTCGACGAGACCGACTCCGGCCTCGACGTCGACGCCCTGCGCCAGGTCTCCGAGGGCGTCAACCGCGTCCACGCGAGCGGCGAGGTCGGCACGCTGCTGATCACGCACTACACGCGCATCCTGCGCTACATCAAGCCGGACTTCGTGCACGTCTTCGCCAAGGGCAAGATCGTCGCGTCCGGTGGCCCGGAGCTTGCCGACAAGCTCGAGGCCGAGGGCTACGAGGAGTACACGAAGGGTGGCGTAACCGCGTGACACAGCTGCCGGGCCTTCTCGACACCGAGGCGATCCGCAAGGACTTCCCCCTGCTGGATCGTGTGGTCCACGACGGGAAGAAGATCGTTTACCTGGACAACGCGGCGACTTCGCAGAAGCCCCGCCAGGTACTCGACGCGCTGAACGCGTACTACGAGCAGAGCAACGCCAACGTCCACCGTGGCGTCCACGTGCTCGCCGAGGAGGCCACGGCGCTGTACGAGGGCGCCCGCGACAAGGTCGCCGCCTTCATCAACGCGCCGAGCCGCGACGAGGTCATCTTCACCAAGAACGCCTCGGAGTCGCTCAACCTCGTGGCGAACATGCTGGGCTGGGCCGACGAGCCCTACCGCGTGGACGCCGAGACCGAGATCGTCATCACGGAGATGGAGCACCACTCCAACATCGTGCCGTGGCAGCTGCTCTCGCAGCGCACGGGCGCGAAGCTGAAGTGGTTCGGCATCACCGACGAGGGCCGTCTCGACCTGTCGGACATCGACGAGGTCATCACCGAGAAGACGAAGATCGTCTCCTTCACGCTGGTCTCGAACATCATGGGCACGGTCAACCCGGTCGAGGCGATCATCCGCCGCGCCCAGGAGGTCGGCGCGCTGGTCTGCATCGATGCCTCGCAGGCCGCGCCGCACATGATCCTCGACGTACAGGCGCTCCAGGCCGACTTCGTGGCCTTCACCGGACACAAGATGGTCGGCCCGACCGGCATCGGCGTGCTCTGGGGACGCCAGGAGCTGCTGGAGGACCTCCCGCCGTTCCTCGGCGGCGGCGAGATGATCGAGACCGTGTCGATGAGCTCGTCGACGTACGCTCCGGCTCCGCACAAGTTCGAGGCGGGTACGCCCCCGATCGCCCAGGCCGTCGGCCTCGGCGCGGCCGTGGACTACCTCACCGCGATCGGCATGGACAAGATCGCGGCGCACGAGCACGCGATCACGGAGTACGCGATCAAGCGGCTCAAGGAGGTCGAGGGCCTGCGGATCATCGGCCCGACGACGGCCGAGGACCGCGGGGCGACGATCTCCTTCACGCTCGGCGACATCCACCCGCACGACGTGGGTCAGGTCCTCGACGAGCTGGGCATCGCGGTCCGGGTCGGACACCACTGCGCGCGGCCCGTCTGCCTGCGGTACGGAATTCCTGCGACCACGCGAGCGTCGTTCTATCTGTACTCCACGCCGGCCGAGGTCGATGCCCTCGTCGAGGGCCTGGAGCACGTCCGGAACTTCTTCGGCTGAGGACGGGGATCGTGAAGCTTGATTCGATGTACCAGGAAGTCATCCTGGACCACTACAAGCACCCGCACGGGCGGGGCTTGCGGGACGGCGACGCCGAGGTGCACCACGTCAACCCGACGTGCGGCGACGAGATCACGCTCCGCGTGAAGTACGCCGGTGACACCGTCGAGGACGTCTCGTACGAGGGCCAGGGCTGCTCCATCAGCCAGGCCAGCGCCTCCGTGCTGAACGATCTGCTGGTCGGCAAGGAGCTGGCCGAGGCGCAGAAGATCCAGGCGACCTTCCTGGAGCTGATGCAGTCCAAGGGCCAGATCGAGCCGGACGACGCGATGGAGGAGGTGCTGGAGGACGCGGTCGCGTTCGCCGGTGTCTCGAAGTACCCGGCGCGTGTGAAGTGTGCTCTGCTGAGCTGGATGGCATGGAAGGACGCGACGGCCCAGGCACTGGGCGAGAGCGCCGAGAGGAAGACCGCATGAGCGAGAACACCGCGACACCCACCGAGACCGAGACCGTGACGACCAAGCCGGCCACCGAGGAGGAGGTCCGCGAGGCGCTGTACGACGTGGTCGACCCGGAGCTGGGTATCGACGTCGTCAACCTCGGTCTGATCTACGGCGTCCACATCGACGACTCGAACATCGCCACGCTCGACATGACGCTGACGTCCGCGGCCTGCCCGCTGACCGACGTCATCGAGGACCAGGCGAAGTCGGCGACCGAAGGCATCGTCAGCGAGCTGAAGATCAACTGGGTCTGGATGCCGCCGTGGGGCCCGGACAAGATCACGGACGACGGCCGCGAGCAGCTTCGCGCGCTCGGCTTCAACGTCTGAGACCAGCGGTCCAGCAGGTCCAGTAGACCGGTACGCCCGGTCGGGAGGCCCCCGGCAAGCACCTGCCGGGGGCCTCTTCGCCGTGCTGCCGGGAGGAAACAGCCGGACGGAGTCATCGGTCCGGCGAGGACGCGGACGAGGATGCGGACGCGGCCTCGGCGAGGACCGGGGCCAGGTTCTCCTTGCGGATGCGCTGGTCGACGTAGAGCAGACCGGTCACCAGCTGGGGGAAGGTGGTGGCGATGATCTGGCTGATGATGCTGCCCAGCAGGATGAACACCAGGTACGTCCCCATCGAGGCGACGACCTCCGTGACGCCGGGCTCGGGGCCGAGGTCCGCCATGCCGGGCATGCTCGACATCGCGCCGATGACCGTGAGCGGGAACTGGACGATGTAGCCCGCGACCATGGCGATGATCCAGGCCAGCATGGTGATGCCGAAGATCCGCCACCAGGAGCCCTTCACCAGCCGGGCCGAGCGGCGCAGCGCGGCGACGGGCGGTTGGGACTCGAAGACCACGGCGGCCGGGGCGAGGCTGAACAGCACCCACACCCAGACGGCGACCGGCATGGACGCGAGCATCAGGAGGAAGCCCAGGGCGGCCCAGGTTCCGGACGCGCCGTCCGAGACCAAGGAAACGATCAGGGCGACGTAACTGGCCGTGAACAGCGCCATGACGAGCGCCGCGGCGATCCAGGGCAGCAGCATCGTGCCGATCACGGCGGGAACCCGGGGCCGGGCGCGGCGCCACACCGTGCCGATCGTGGTACGGCGGCCGAGCACCGCGTCCTGGAGGACGGCGGGGCAGGTGGCCATGACGGTCGCGGTGGTGACCACCATGGCCAGTACGGCGACGATCCACACCGCGCCGAAGGCGGCCGCCAGTGACCACGCGGCGTCGGAGTCGAGGGAATCGCCGTACCGGTCGGCGTACGGACCGGAGCGGAAGACCTTCTCCAGGTCGTCGCGGGTGGCGGAGAACGCGACCGCCGCGGTCGCGGCCACCACCAGGAGCGCGCCGCCGTACGCCAGCGCGGCTATGCCGAACAGCTGCTTCCCGTACCGGCCCATCGTGGCGAACGTGCCGCCCAGCAGGTCTCCGAACTGGAGCGGGCCGAGCGGGATCACGCCCGGCTGGGGCGGCCGGGGCGGTGGCGCCCACCCGCCGCCCCAGCCGGGCGGCGGGGGACCTCCGTACGGTCCGCCGCCGTGGGGGCCGTTCCAGCCCGAATCGTGCGCCACGTTCCCTCCGCTGTGCTCCGTGCCCTGACCGGGCGCTACACCGTAACCGGTGCCCGTGGCGGGCGGAACGGCGCTGGGGGCGTGGATATGTACGGCCGTACACAACGATATGTACACTCGTACGCATGCCTTATGTGCTGCTGGCCGCGGCCATCGCGGCGGAGGTGGCCGGGACCACGGCCATGAAGTACAGCGACGGCTTCACCAGACTGTGGCCCTCGCTCGGCACCGCCGTCGGCTACCTGCTGGCCTTCACCCTGCTCGCGCAGACGCTCAAGACCATGTCGGTGGGCACCGCCTACGCGATCTGGGCGGGCGTCGGCACCGCGGCCGTCGCCGCCATCGGCATGTTCTTCCTGGGGGAGTCGGCGAACGCCGTCAAGCTGTCGGGGATCGCCCTCGTCATCGTCGGAGTCGTCCTGCTCAACCTCGGCGGCGCGCACTGATGGCCCGCCGTCACGACCCCGAGCGCCGCCGGCGGATCATCGACGCCGCGATACGGGTCGTCGGGAGCAAGGGCATCGCGGGGCTGAGCCACCGGTCGGCCGCGGCCGAGGCCGATGTGCCGCTCGGCTCGACGACGTACCACTTCAGGACCCTCGACGAGCTGATGGTCGCCGCGCTGCGGCAGGCCGGCGAGGGCTTCGCGAAGGCGGTGAGCGCGCGCGGCGCCCTGGAGGACCCGCACGCCGATCTCGCGGACGAACTCGCCCGGTTGCTGGGGGAGTGGCTGTCCGGGGACCGTACCGGAGTGGAGCTGGAGTACGAGCTCTACCTGGCCGCGCTGCGCCGGCCCGCGCTGCGCCCTGTCGCCGCCGAGTGGTGCGCGGGCCTGGCGGACCGGCTGGCGCGGCGCACCGACCCGGTCACGGCGCGGGCGCTGGTCGCGCTGATGGACGGGATCTGCCTCCAGGTGCTGCTGACCGGGACGGCGTACGACGCGGAGTACGCCCGCGAGATGCTGGCCCGCGTCATCGGCTGAGACCGCGAACGGCGGTCGGCGCGCTGTCCGTGTCCGGCAGAAGACCTCGCGGACCGTACGGTACGGTCGCGCTCCACCACCGGCGTCAGCCGCTTCAGCCGGCTCGTGCCCGCCGTGCCGGGCGTGCGGCGGTGCGGGCCCGCCCCCGGGTCCTCGCCCCTCTCCGAGGGCTTCGGGAGGCGCCGGCGCCCGCCATCCGGGACCGGTTCGCCTCGGCGTGCCGGTCCCGGTTAGCGTTCGGACATGACCGATACGACTGCTACTCGCACCACCGGCGCCGTCGCCGCCGGCCTCGCCACCCTCGCCGCGGACGGCACCGTCCTCGACACCTGGTTCCCCGCCCCCGAGCTCGTCGCCGAGCCGGGCCCCGCCGGCACCGAGCGCCTCACCGCCGAGCGCGCCGCCGAGCTGCTCGGCGCCGCCGCGCCGAAGACCGTCGGCCCCGACGCCCGCCGCGGCGTGGAGGTCGTCGCCGTCCGTACGGTCATCGCCTCGCTCGACGACAAGCCGCTGGACGCCCACGACGCGTACCTGCGCCTCCACCTCCTCTCGCACCGTCTGGTCCAGCCGCACGGCCAGAACCTGGACGGCGTCTTCGGCCTCCTCGCCAACGTCGCCTGGACCTCGCTCGGCCCGGTCGCCGTCGACCAGCTGGAGACGGTACGGCTGAACGCCCGCGCCGAGGGCCTGCACCTCCAGGTCACCTCGGTCGACAAGTTCCCGCGCATGACGGACTACGTCGCCCCCAAGGGCGTCCGCATCGCCGACGCCGACCGCGTCCGCCTCGGCGCGCACCTCGCCGAGGGCACCACCGTGATGCACGAGGGCTTTGTCAACTTCAACGCCGGCACGCTCGGCACCTCCATGGTCGAGGGCCGCATCTCCGCCGGCGTGGTCGTCGGCGACGGCTCCGACATCGGCGGCGGCGCGTCCACCATGGGCACCCTCTCGGGCGGCGGCAACGTCCGCATCACCATCGGCGAGCGCTGCCTGGTCGGCGCCGAGGCGGGTGTCGGCATCGCGCTCGGCGACGAGTGCGTCGTCGAGGCGGGCCTGTACGTGACGGCGGGCACCCGCGTCACGATGCCCGACGGCCAGGTCGTCAAGGCCCGCGAGCTGTCCGGCGCGAGCAACATCCTCTTCCGCCGCAACTCGGTGACCGGCACCGTCGAGGCCCGCCCGAACAACGCGGTCTGGGGCGGCCTGAACGACGTACTGCACAGCCACAACTGATCACCGGCGGCCTGAGCGCCCTTCCACGGTCCGTACACGGTCTGGGAGGGCGCTCAGGCTTTGATGCGAGGGGGGCTGTGTCGTACCGACCTGTCTGGGCGGAAGAGCACCAAGTGCCTCTGACCGGATAATTTACCTGGGAAGGTAAAGACTGCGCTCTCTTGCAATGGCAGCATGCAAGCCACCGCCACCTCACTTTCGGTAGCTGGAGCTGACCCGCGTCCGCAGTTCTGTTTCCACCAATGAAGATCACAAAAAGCTTCTTCTCGGATGCTGACTTCGTTCCCTGGCAGTGGCAGTCTGCGCTTATTGCAGAACCGCTGCTTCCCCCGGTGCTCCACTGCGCCGGGAAACGGCATACGGGAGGTGGGCGGTGGTGAACTGGATGGCCGCCACGCTGGGGATACCAGCCTTCCTCGGTTTCTTGGCGCTTGTGCTGTCTCAGGTTCGCAAGGTGCTGATCAACTCGACCGACATAGTTCGGGCATGGCGCGAGATACGCCGGACTTGCGATCCGAGGAGCACGGCCGCGGACCCGGCGTGGTGCAAGACCTTCTGCCCTGTATGCAAACGCGAGAAGGCCGACGAGGCTTCTCGTCAGCGATGACGTGAGAGCCACGTGCACAAGCGCGGACACGAAGCGGCTTGTTTCCTTCATCCAGGCTGTGAGGCATGGGTATCAGGCAGGAGAGCCGCCCGCGATGGTCTTGAAGTGCGACCAGATGACCTTGCCGTACGGTTGACGGTCCTCGATTCCCCAGTCGGCTGCGAGCATTTCAACGATCAGCAGCCCGCGCCCGGAGGTTTCCGTCTCGGACGGGTGGTGCACGAGCGGGAGGCGCTCGCACTCGTGACGGTTGCGACTGTCGTGCACCTCCAGGCGTACGAAATCCTCCTCGGTCGCCAGGCGTACCAGGAAACCGTGACCGTGTCTGCTGCCGTGGGTGAGTGCGTTGGACGCCAGCTCCGAGACGCACAAGCGGATGTCGTCAGCTGCTGTTTTCAAGCCCCAGGCGGACAGTGCCGTGACCGTGAAGTTGCGTGCGAGAGCGACCGACTGGGGCGCGGGATCGAAGTATTTCTGGAGTGATCTCTGCCTGGTACCGGACATGGGAGGCCTCACCTCTTGGCATCCTGTGCAGAGACAGGGCGGGAACCCCGGACGAGTAGCAGTCGCAGACAGCGGTAGACGACCGGGCCATCGGCCGAGTGAGGTCCGGTGAGGGATTCCATGCTGGTGACCGCCCAGGGTTCTCGGGAACTGGTGATGTTCTGAGCCTGACGACACGTCGACGGCTGCGAAATGACCGGCTGTTGCACTTTCGTGGCACTTACGTCCTCCCTGCCTCGCGGCCCGTGCTTCCATGACGATCGGAAGGGAGTGACGCGTGGCGACCGTGCACCACTGGACGGGCCTGGAAGCCAGGGCTCTTCGGTTTGCGCTGCGCATGAGTGTCCGCACCTTCGCAGAGCACCTCGGCGTGGGCGTACGCACCGTCTCGAAGTGGGAGAAGCTTCGTACCGCAACCGAACCTCGGCCTGATACGCAGGCCATCTTGGACACCGCGCTTGCTCGGGCCGATGCGGCAGCACACCTGAGGTTCGAGACCAACCTGGCGGAGGCCGGTCGCCTGGCGGAGGAATCAGGGCGGCGGGTGACCGCCGTCGGCCCGAGGGGCTGGGAGTATGAGTCCTGGACCGACGACCTGGACCGCGCCGCCGTGGCACTGGCCGGTCAGAACTTCGTCTTCGCCGACGACCTGCTGCGGCGCTGGCTGACTCGCTTCCGGCCAGTCGAGCTGGATGACAAGGGGCTTTACTTGTACGCCCGTTCGACAGTTCTGCTCGGTGATCTTCATCGTGATCAGGGCTTGGTGCGCGGGCCTCTCTCGGCGCAGCGTTCCTATGCCGGGGCCCGTTCGGTGTTCACTCAGCTCGACATTCCACGTCGGGTCGCTCAGATGGACTTGTCGGTGGCTGTGGTCTCCGAGATGTCCGGCCAACTGGAGACCGCTGCCCGTCACTACGAAGCTCTCGCCGTCGACGACCGGCTTTCCCGCCGTGATCGCGCACGCGCTCGGCTATGGGTGGGCACCGCACTGAGCAAGGACGGCAACCACGGCTATGCCTCCCGAGTCATGCTCGCTGCCACTCGCGAGTTCGAAGAACTCTCCGAGCCCGAGGACTGGTCGGTTGCTCATCAAAAACTTGCCCTCGCACACCGTGGCGCAGGGGACCTGGGCGCTGCCCTCCACTTCATCGACGTCGCCCGCACCACCGGAACGACCGACTCACCGATGCAACGCGTACGCCTGGACACTGCTCACGGCCACATCCTCCTGTCCGACCAGGCAACCCGGGATGATGGCTTGCAGGTGCTCGACCGAGCCGCGAAGGTGGCTGTCCAGTACGGCCTCCATCACCAACTCCGCAGCATCGAGGGCATCCGGTCCACCAGCCATGGGGCGCACACGCCCGGCGACAGCGAGCAGAGAGTGACGCCAGTGACGCGAGCTACGGGCAACCAGTGGGGCATCACCGAGGACCAGTTGGAGAAGGCCAGGCTGATCTGGGACTACCACAGGATGGGGCACGAACTGCGGCCGGTCGATGTCGCGATCGGCCTGGGCAGCCACGACCTCGGAGTGGCCACCTTCTCCGCCGAGCTGTACCGCGCCGGGCTGTTTCCCACCCTTGTGTTCACCGGCAGCAACAGCCGCACCACCGCAGCCCGCTTCCCGCGCGGAGAGGCTGTGCACTTTCGCGAGCACGCCCTCGCACTCGGTGTCCCCGACTCCGCGATCCTGTTGGAGCCGAAGGCAGGGAACACCGGCCAGAACATCACCTTCTCCCGGCAGGTGCTGGCCGAGACCGGGGTCAGCCCTTCCACGGTGCTGCTGGTCTCCAAGCCGTACATGGAGCGCCGCTCCTTCGCTACAGCCCGCAAGATGTGGCCCGAGGTGGAGGTTCTCTGCGCTTCGGAGCCATTGGAATTCGACGACTACCTCAAGGGCATCGCTGACGAAAAGCTTGTCCTCGACATGCTCGTCGGCGACCTCCAGCGGGTGATCGAGTATCCGAAGCGCGGGTTCGCCGTCGAGCAGGACGTCCCGGAGGACGTGCGCGATGCCTATG
The DNA here is from genome assembly GCF_053591575.1 of Streptomyces altiplanensis. NCBI lineage: Bacteria > Bacillati > Actinomycetota > Actinomycetes > Kitasatosporales > Streptomycetaceae > Streptomyces > Streptomyces altiplanensis. Next base: position 50,674 of record NZ_JBSFUB010000013.1, read on the forward strand.
AAGCTCTCCTCGCTGCCGGCTTCGACAGCCGTCTCCTCGGCAGCTGACCTGAGCGCTGCCTCGGCGGCATGATGCCCGCCGCGGGCATTGTTGCCGACGGGCGGACGGACGGGCGAGGGAGGGCGGGCCGCGTCGGACCCGGTCGATGTGCAGGAGGACGTGCGGTTGCTCGCGTACGCCGGGTGCCGTGTCGAGGGCGCGTCCTGCTGGGGCGCGGGCCCCGGGGGACCTCTGTGCTGACCGCGTCGGTGTCCGCCGTACTCGCCGCCGTGAACCGCACTCTGACGGGTGACCTCGCGTGACCTTTGGGCCGTTCGGGTGGATAGGCAGGTCGCCACATTGGACGAAGAGTCACAAGAGTCACGGTGAGGGAGCGGCATGAAGGAGCAGCAGACACGGGCACTGGCCCGGTGGATCACCGGATGCGGTGCGGTACTCATGGCGGTGGGGCTGCCCGCCGGGGCGGCGCACGCCGACGAGACGCACAGGGACTCGCACAACGCGCCCCGCGTGATGCTCTTCTCCACCGGTCAGATCGACGACCCGGCGGAGGACGTGCTGGAGCACGCCGCGATCCTCGGACGGACCTACGTCTGGGACTGACCCGGCCCTGCCGGTCCTGCCAGTTCCGTGCGTTCCGAGAGTTCCCCGTACGCCTTGAGCAGCCCGTCGACCGTGGTCGGGTCGGCGGGCTGCAGTGGTTCCCTGACCGGGCCCGCCGGCAGGCCGAGCGCGCCGAGCAGCCCCTTCGTGGTGACCGTGCCGGGCAGGCCCGACGCCATCGTCAGCGTGACGAGGGGCAGCGCGCGCAGGTGGGCGCGGGTGGCTCCCGCCGTGTCCCCGGCGTCGTACGCGTCGAGCACCGCCCGCAGCGCGCGGGGCGCGGAGTTGGCGACCGTACTGACATAGCCGGCGCCGCCGATCGCGTAGAGCGGCAGGTTGAGCTCCTCGGAGCCCGAGTAGTACGCGAGGTCCGTCCGGGAGATGACGGTGGCGCTGCCCAGCAGGTCGTGCGCGCAGTCCTTCACCGCGGTGATGCGCGGATGGCGGGCGAGCCGCAGCATCGTCCCGGCCTCGATGCGGGTGCCGGTGCGGCCGGGGATGTCGTACAGCATCAGCGGGACGCCGACCGAGTCCGCGACCCGCAGGAAGTGTGCCTCCACGGCCTCCTGGGGCGGCCGGCTGTAGTACGGCGTGACGACCAGCAGCCCGTCGGCGCCTGCCCGTTCGGCCGCCCGCGCCAGCTCGACGGTGTGCCGGGTGTCGGCGCTTCCCACCCCGGCGAGGACCGCGGCCCGGTCGCCGACCGCCTCGCACACGGCCCGTACGAGCGCGCTCTTCTCGGCGTCGGTGGTGGTCGGGGACTCGCCGGTGGTGCCGTTCAGTACGAGACCCTCGCAGCCGCCGTCGGACACCAGGCGCTCCGCGAGCGTCTGGGCGCCGTCCAGGTCCAGCGCGCCCCCGGGGGCGAAGGGCGTGATCATTGCGCACAGGGCGCGGCCGAAGGGACCTGATGCTGTCATACGGTGAGTCTCGGCCGTCGGATGGTGAAGGTCTACTTAGATTTCCTTTGCGCGAGCGGTAAGCAGGGCTGAACAGTTGAGGGTGCGCCGTGTGGTGTCTGGCATGATCGGCACTCCACGGCCGACGGGACCGACGGCGCGGCCAGGGCGACGGAGGCGGCGGCGGGGCGGACACCTGTCGCGGCACCGAGGCGGCATCGAGGCGGCACCGAGGCGGGGGAGCAGGCGCATGAGTGTACGAAGAGCCGGGATCGCGACCGTACTGGCGTTCACCGGAGCGCTGGTCCTGGCGGGGTGCGCCGGCGTTCTCGTACCGGACGGCGAGGGCGAACCGGAGCCGACGCCCACGGCGAAGCCGGCCCCGGCGCACAGCGCCACCCCTTCGGCGCCGTCCGCGCCCGGCCCCGCCGCGCGCGGACCGGAACGGCCTCCGGCGCCCCCGGCCTCCCCGGCGGGGACCCCGCCGGGCCGCTGTTCGTCCGGGCGCCCCGAGGTGTCCATGGGCGAGGTGCAGGCGGCTCTCGGCCACCGGGCCGTCGGACTCACCCTGACCAACTGCGGCAAGGAGCCCCACCAGGTCTACGGGTACCCCACCGTCCAGGCGCTGGACCCCGACGGCAAGGTCCTCGACATCTGGGTGAACCGCGGTTCCTCGTACATGGGCCAGGACAAGGGCCCCGCCCCGGTGGTTCTCGATCCGGGCGAGAGCGTGCGGTCGCTCCTCTCCTGGACGAGCAATCCGAAGACCGGGCGGCTGCAGCAGGCGTCCGCCCTGGAGATCGCCCCGGCCGCCGGCGAGAAGGCGCGGAGGTTTGCGCTGGAGGGCAGCGATGTCCGGACAGTGGACGAACTCACCCTGACCGCCTGGAGCGCCGGGTCCGCCGGCTGACCGCCTGCCCTCCCGGCCTCAGAGGGCGAGCTTGAACCCCTCGTGACTGCGCGCGAATCCGAGCGAGGCGTAGAAGCGGTGCGCGTCGCCGCGCCGCTTGCTGCTGGTCAGCTGGACCAGCGCGCAGCCACGCTCGCGGGCCCGCTCGACGGCCCGCGTGACGAGCTCACGCCCGAGCCCCTCCCCGCGCCGGTCCGCCCTGACCCGTACCGCCTCGATGAGGGCCCGCTCGCCGCCGTGCTTGCCGAGGCCCGGTATGTACGTCGCCTGGAGGCAGCCCAGCACCGTGCCGGACCCGTCGGCCAGGACCAGCATCTCGTTGCGGCTGTCGCTGTCGATCGCCGCGAAGGCCCGCTCGTACGCCGCGTCGACGACGACCGACGCCGGGTCGACGGCCTTCTCCTCGTCCGCGAGGAGAGCGAGGACGGCGGGCAGGTCCTGGCGGGTGGCGGTACGGAAGATCATGGTCCGGATTCTGGCACAGCCGCGGTGAGCGGTCCGTTCGGCCTCGACCGGACTTCACGCCTCGGCACGGGGCACGGGGCACGGGGACGCGCCCCGGTGGTGCGCCGGACGAGGAGGAACCGCCGTGCCCGTGCGGAACGTACCGCCCTGCACACCTCCCCGGGCGTGACGGGTGGCGGCGTGCAGCGGTGCACGCCCGCGCTCGGCCTCGGCGCGGGCGTGCGGGGGAGCGGAGACTACGGGCGGAAGCGCAGCACCTGCGGGTCGTGGTCGCTGTTCTGCTCGGCGAACTCCGCGTTGATGTGCACGCTGTCGTACGTGAAGTCCCTGATCGACGGGCTGGTCAGGATCTGGTCCAGGACCTGGCTGTTGCCTTGGAAGACGTACGAGTAACGCTCCGAGCGGGGCAGGGACTTGACCGCCGGGAAGAGCGCGCCGTCCGCCGTCAGCGCCTTCGTCGTCGCCGAGAACTCGAAGTCGTTGATGTCGCCCAGGACCAGGACGTCCGCGTTCCGCTGGGCCTTGAGGATGTCCTTGACGAAGGAGTTGACCGCCTGCGCCTGCTCCAGCCGCTTGACCTCCGACGTGCGCACCGGCGGCTGGTGGTGCGACGGCAGGCCCTCGTCGCCGCCCTTCGAGCCGAAGTGGTTGGCGATCACGAAGACCGTACGGCCGCGGAAGGTGAACTCGCCGGCGAGCGGCTTGCGGCTGTTCTCCCAGGCCGCGTTCGCCGGGTCGATGCGGCCGGGGGAGTGGGTCAGGGCCGCGCGGCCCTTCTCCCGTACGACACCGGTCGCGGTGGCGGCGTCGCCGGCCCCGCGGTCGGTGAAGGAGACCCGCTCGGGGTTGAAGAGGAAGACCTGGCGGATGTTGCCGCCCGGCTCGCCGCCGTCCTTGTTGTTGACGGGGTCGACCGTGCGCCAGGCGTACGACGGGCCGCCGGCCGCCGCGATCGCGGCCGTGAACTTCTTCAGCGTCTCCCCGGCGGAGACGGTGCCGTCGTTCTTCGCGCCGTTGTCGTCCTGGATCTCCTCCAGGGCGAGGATGTCGGGCGAGGCGAGGTTGTCCACGACCGCCGCCGCCAGCGCGTCGAACTTCGCCTGCGGGTCGCCGGGGTCGAGGTTCTCGACGTTGTACGTCGCCACCGCCAGCTCGCCGCGGCGCTGCGGCCGGGTCGACTCGCGCTCCAGGCCGCGGTCGGTGACCGTGCCGAGGGTGCGGGCCGTGAGCGTGTAGCCGCCGTACTGGTTGAAGTCCAGGGGCCCTTCGGTCGTACCCGACAGCACGTCCCCGACGTTCGCCTTGGGGAACGGCTGCTGGGAGATCGGGGCGAGCTGCTGGATCTGGAGCCGGCCGGTGTTCTGGGAGGTGTACGAGCCGTACACCGTGCCGCCGCGCCGGTTGTCGTTCTCCCCGGGCTTCACCGTGACCCACAGCTCCGAGTGCGGGTCGGTCGCGCCGACCACGCGCGACGAGCCGATGCGGATGTTGCTGCCCTCCAGCGACTCGTAGTAGTCGAGGGCGTACGCCGACGGGTCCAGCGGCAGCGCGTTGATGCTGCCGCCCGCCGCCGGGTCGCCCTCGGGGGCGTACGCGGCGGGGACGGACTTCGCCGAGACGGTGACCGGCGCGGGCAGCGCGTTGCCCGAGGAGACCACGGTCACGGCCGGCCTGGAGATCTGGGTGAGCGACTGGTTGCCGGACGAGGTGCCGCCGGGAACGTACTCGCCGACCGTGCCCGACACCTTGACGGCGTCGCCGACGGCGACGGTCGGCGCGGAGCTGGTGAAGACGAAGACGCCCTCGCTGGTGGCGGCGTCGGCGTCGGCCCGCGGGTCCTGGAACCAGAAGCCCTTCGAGCCGTACGTCCGCACACCCGTGACGATGCCGGACACGTCGGTGACCTGCTGTCCCACGAGCGGGGATATCCGGGTGGTGCCCTGGATGTCGTGGATCCGTACCTCGGCGGTGGTGGACGCGGATGCGGAGGCCGAGCCTGCCGGCAGTCCGCCTGCCAGTGCGGTGGCTACGACGGCCGCGACTGCGGCGGATCTCGGGAGGGAGGAGGAACGGGCTGTCATCACGTGGCTCCGAGTGCGAGGGATGAGGGGGGGCCGAACGAGGTTCTACGCGCGTCAATCTCTTGTGTGGGCCCAGGGGTTGTCAAGGGGCGCCAGGTGTACGGATCTTGACGGGTACATGAACCCGGTGGCATGGGGGCAAATACGTCTACGCTGGGGGCCGCCCGACCCGCATGCGCCCAAGGAGAACCCCCAGATGTCCGGAGAACGCCCCACCCTGCCGCCGGTGCGGCTCCACTCCGACGCAGAGCTGGCGCGTGAGGCGCTCACCTCGCCCCTGCTCGCGCGCGCCGCGCGGCTCGCCCGGTGGGCGGGGCCCGCGACCCGGGTCGGCGCGGGCGGTGAACTCGTCGACGAGCAGCTGCCCGAGGCCGCCGAGCACCTCGGCCTCGCCGCAGACGAGGACGGTGCGGCCGAGGCGAGCGAGGCCTGGCGGCTCGCCGTCGACGCGGGACTTGTCGAGGTGACGGACCCCGGTGAGGGCGCCGATGGCTCGGAGGGCCCGGAGGGTTCGGAGGGTTCGGAGGGCGGCTCCGGAGCCACGGGGACCGCCACGGCCGGCGAGAACCTGGCGCTGCTCACCTCCGGGAGCCCCCAGGACGTACTCGCCATCTGGCTCGACGCCTTCGACGCCGTCTTCGCCGACGCCACCGCGCCGGTCCTGGACGACCTCGCCGGGGTCATCGGCGAGGACGGGCAGATCGACTTCGAGGCGCTGGAGTGGGACCCGGAGGCGGAGGCCGAGTTCCTGGAGGGCGTACTCGGCAACCTGTATCTGCTGACCGTCTCCGAGGGGGCGGCGGACGGGCCGGTGCCGCTGCCCGCGCTCGCCGCCTCGATGATCGTGCCCGACGACATGGGCGAGCCCACCGACGACGTACTGGAGCAGGTGTCGGACGCGATGATGCGCCTCGACGACCAGTTCAGGGTGCTGGAGCCGATCGGGCTCGTCGCCTACCAGCCGGTCGACGAGGCGCTGATGGCGGAGGAGGGCGCGGAGCCCGAACCGCCCGCCGACGACGAGGACGTCTCCCGGTACGGAATGGTCGCGCTCACCCCGCTCGGTCTGTACGGGGTACGGGCCCGCATGCTCGAAGCGGGCGTCGACGCGCCCGCCGTCGGCGATCTCGCCGAGAAGGGCGCGGAGGCACTGCTCGACGGCATCGCGTACTTCCCCGAGGCGTCGGCCGGCGCCGAGACCCAGCTGTGGCTCGGCCGCCGCGAACCGGTCGCGGCGGCACGGGAGTTGCTCGCCGCCGCCCGTGGCTCCGACACCGGTGCGCCGCTGCGCAGGCTCCGCAGCCAGCAGGCGCTGTCGCTGGTCGGCCCGGAGGCGGAGGGCGCGGTCCGCGAGGTGCTCGACGACGCGGAACTGGGCGGCCTGGCCCGGGTCTGGCTCGCCGAGCACGGCGCTTCGGACGTGCCGCCGCCGCCCGAGGAGATGATCTTCTGGCTCGCGATCGACACCATCGCCGCGCAGCTCGACGCGGACGGCGAACCGGACGAGTTGCAGGGGCTGGTGGCGGGCCTGACCGGGCGGCACAGCGGCTTCTTCGACGCGGCCTGGCGGGTGGAGCACCCGGCGACGGCGGACGTCCTGGAGGCGATGGGGCGGCTGCACCCGGACAAGAAGGCGGCGAAGGAAGCGCGGAAGGCGGCGTTCAAGGCGAGGTCGCGCAGGTCGGGTTGAGGAGGCCGGGGCCGGGGCGCGGATGCGGGTGGCCCTGCGGAGCCTGCTCGCCTCCCCGCCCCGCCCCGGCCCGGGGGCAAGGTCCTCCGGGCCACAGGCCCCCCGGCGGGCCGGGAAGTCCAGTTTCTCCGGTGGTCGAGGAGCGGGATCCGGTCCGGCGCCCCCGCGCGGCGGAGCCGCAGAGCGTTGCGGCGGGAAGGGGGCCGGGTGGGGAACAGGCCCCGCAGGGCCACCCGCACCCGTCCCCGCACCCGTCCCCGTCGGCATCAAGTCCGCAAGTAGGACGCCCCGTTGAGGTCCAGCACCGCCCCCGAGGACCACTCCGCGCCCGGCGACGCCAGCCACACCACCGCGCCCGCGATCTCCTCCGCCGACGCCACCCGCCCGAACGGGCTCTGCGCCCGGATCGCCTCGCCCTCCGCCCCGCGCAGCCGGTCCGCCACGCGCTCGGTGTCGAAGAATCCCGGCGCCACGGACGCCACCCCGATGCCGTACGGCGCGAGGGAGACCGCCAGCGACTGGCCGAGCGCGTGCACCGCCGCCTTCGTCGCTCCGTACGCCGGGTGGTCCGGCTCCCCCCGGAAGGCGCCGCGCGAGCCGATGTTGACGATCCGGCCGCCCGTGCCCTGGTCGATCATGCGGCGGGCCGCGAGATGGCTGAGATTGGCCGTGGCGAGCAGGTTGACGGCCACGTGGCGCTGCCATGCGGCCGCCCACTCGTCGTACGGCGTCTCGGCGAGGGGGTGACGTTCGTTGACGGCGGCGTTGTTCACCAGGATGTCGATGCCGCCGAGCCCCTCCGCCGCCAGGTCCGCCACGGCGGCCGCGCCCGCCGGGTCGGACAGGTCGCCGCCGACCAGCACATGGCCCGTACCTGCGAGTCCTCCGAGGGTCCGCTCGGCGTCCTCGCGCCGGGAGCCGTAGTGGACCGCGACGCGGTCGCCGCCCGCCGCGAAGGCGTGGGCGACGGCACGGCCGAGACCGCGCGAGGCGCCGCTGACGAGGACGCGGCGGCCGGAGGGGGGCGGTTGCGGGGGCAGGTGCATGACGGTGGCCTCTCGGACGTCGGACGCTGTTCAGCCCTCGTTTATACGCGCGCGGGAGTCTGGGGCCGAAAACACGTGCCCCTCACGGGCCTCAGGAGGTACGCATGACGATCACCCGCAGGGACTTCGCCAGACGCTCCGCGCTCACGGGCGCCTCGGTCGCGCTCGTCGGCAGCGTCGGCGCGCTCGCCACCGCCCCCGGAGCCCTCGCCGCCGACGACCCGGCGGAGAACGAGGGCTTCGACGGCGAGGCCGGAAAGGGCCGGCGCGACCCCGGCTACGGGCCGCTCGTCCCCGACCCCGAGGGCATCGTCGCCCTGCCCGCGGGTTTCTCGTACCGGATCATCACGCACTCCGGTGTCACCAGGCTGGAGTCCGGCGAGTACACACCGTCCAACCACGACGGCACCGCGGCCTTCGAGGGCCCGCGCGGTGTGACGCTCCTCGTCAACAACCACGAGCTCAAGGGCGTGCGTTCCAAGTGGAAGCACCCCGTGCCGCTCGCCGAGGGCCTGGTGTACGACCCGGCCGCGTCCGGCGGCTGCACGGTCGTCGAGGTGCACCGCGGCGGCGAGGTCGCCGAGTGGGTCGGCATCGCGGGGACCTCGACCAACTGCGCGGGCGGGCGCACCAGTTGGGGCACCTGGCTGACCTGCGAGGAGAACTCCGACCGGGCCGGCGAGAACGGCATGACCAAGGACCACGGCTACGTCTTCGAGGTCGACCCCTACGACCGCCGGGCGAACCTCGACCCCCGGCCCGTCAAGGCCTTCGGCCGCTTCGACCACGAGGCCGTCGTCATCGACCCCAAGCGCGGCCACGCCTACCTCACCGAGGACGACTCGACCCCCAACGGGCTGCTCTTCCGCTGGGTCCCGCCGCACGGCTTCAAGCACGGCCGCGGACAGCTCCGCAAGCTCGCCGACGACGCGGGCACCCTCCAGGCCACCCGGTGCTTCGACTCCGGCGGCCGGTTCGTCGACGACCTGTCGCGCGCCACGCGCATCGGCACGGTCTACGGCGTCGACTGGATCGACGTGCCCGACCGGGACGGCAGGACGGTCCCGGTGCGCGAGCAGTTCGACGACGGGGACATCACGCGCGCCCGGAAGCTGGAGGGCATGTGGTGGGCCGACGGCGGCGCGTACATCGTCTCGTCGTACGCCCGTGACGAGAGCCCCGGCGAGCCGCACGACGGCCAGGTGTGGTTCTACGATCCCAAGCGCCGCACGCTCACGCTGAAGGTGCTGCTCGGTACGGGCGGACAGTTCGACGGCCCCGACAACATCACCGTCTCGCCGTACGGCGGTCTGGTCATCGCCGAGGACGGCGACGGCGGCCAGCACCTCTTCGGCGCCACGGAGAGCGGCCGTACGTACCCGATCGCCCGCAACGAGCTCAACGTGGGGAGCGAGGCCGAGCCCGCGTTCAGCGAGTTCGCCGGGGTCGTCTTCTCGCCCGACGGGAAGACGCTCTACGCCAACATCCAGAACCCGGGCATCCTGCTCGCCATCACCGGTCCGTGGCGGCGCCGTCGCCCTCACTGACCGCGAGGAGCTCGGCCAGGTCCTCCTCGTGCTCGCGGATCAGGCCCGCCGCCGGCTCCTGTTCCCACCACGGCACGGGGGCGGCCCGCTCCGCGCACCAGGCGAGGGCCTCGGGCATGCTCGGCCGGTCGGCGGGGGCGGCGGCCAGGCAGCGGGCGAGGAAGCCGGGCCACTCGGCCCCCGGCACGCCGAGGAGGTCGGGGGCGTCGTGCAGGGTCCGGTGGGCCACCTGTCCGGCGCTGCCCGACCCGAACGGGTTGCGCCCCGTACTGGACAGCGCGAGGAGCGCCCCCAGCGCGAACACGTCGGCGGGCGTGTCCGCCCGGCTGCCCGGTGTCAGCTCCTCGGGGGCGACGAACCCGAGGAAACCGGAGTCGGCCGGGTTCAACCCGGCGGAGCGGCCGGCCGTGCCGAAGTCGACGATCTTCGGGCCCCGGCGGGTGATCAGGACGTGGGAGGGCTTGAGATCGAGGAGGGCGGGCCCCGCGCCGTGGATGGCGGACAGGGCCACGGCGAGCGCCGAGCCGAACGTGCCGAGGTCGGCGGGGCCCAGCGGTCCGGTCGTGGTGATGGCCTCGACGATCGGCGGCCCCACGCAGAACTCGGAGGCCAGCCAGGGCCGCTGGTCCTCCGTGCCGGCGTCGAGCACCGTCGCGGTGAAGGGTCCCCCGACCCGGAGGGCGGCGGCGGCCTCACGGCGGAACCGCTCACGAAAGCGCGGGGCGGCGGTCAGGTGTTCGTGGACGGTCTTGAGGGCGACCAGCCGCCCGGCGGGGTTCCGCGCCAGGTGGACACGGCCCGTACCGCCCTCTCCGATCAGGGAGACGGTGCGGTACTCCGCGCGCTCGGCCATGCCGTGGTCCCTCCCGGTCGTACGGTCACCGGTCGTCCGGCCCGTCCAGTGGTGACGATCACGGTCATGATCGCGACCTCGTTCGTGACCAGTGTCCCGGACATCGTCTGCGACGCGTACGGGGGCCGGTCGGTTGCCGCGGCTTCGCGGCCGGCCCCGCCGGGACCGCTCCTCGCCGACTGCTCCTCGCCGTCGCGGCCGTCGCGGACGGCGGGGTGTGAAAGCCCGGCGACAGGGCGTGAAGCCCCCGGACGAGGCCCGGTTGGCGGAGAACATTCCGGCCCACTCCCGGAATCTCGCTGGGTGCCGGGCCGGTCACACTCCGTCCGGAACGCCTGGTCGGCACGTGTCCACCGACCCGGCCCCGGGTGACCCGGGGTGAAGTGATCATGGACGGGCATGGCGTGGCGGCCTCCCGGGGCGCATACTCTCAACTAATGACAAAGTCAGCCGGAGCCCGGCGCTACCTGCCGTCCAGTCCCTTCAACGTCCCGGCCGCGGACGCCCCCCCGATCGAGGTTTTCGAGGTGGGCGACCGGGTCTCGCATGATCAGTTCGGACTCGGGAGGGTCATCGCAATCGAAGGTGATGCGGCGGTTCTCATCGACTTCGCGGGCCGGCAAGGCCGCATCCTGAGTCCTTTCACCAAACTGACCAAGCTCTAGTCCCTCCGGCGCGCGAGCGCTAGAGGGCCTGGGCTGCCGGCTTGACCATGCCGCGAACGGTGCGACTCTTCACGAAGTCGCCCATCGCGGTCATTTCCCATTCTCCCGAGAACTGCTTGATCAGCTTCGCCATCATCACTCCCGTCTGCGGCTCGGCGCCCGTCAGGTCGAAGCGGACCAGTTCCTCACCGGTCGCCGCGTCCAGCAGACGGCAGTAGGCCTTGGCCACGTCGGTGAACTTCTGTCCCGTGAAGGAGTTCACCGTGAACACCAGACCCGTCGCCTCCGCGGGGATGCGGCCGAGGTCGACGGTGATCACCTCGTCGTCGCCCGCGCCCTCGCCGGTGAGGTTGTCCCCGGAGTGCTTGACGGCGCCGTTCAGGATCGACAGCTTGCCGAAGTAGCAGCTGTCCAGGTGCTTGCGGTTCCCGTTGTAGGCGATGACGGACGCGTCCAGGTCGATGTCCTTGCCCCGGAACGCCGGCTCCCAGCCGAGGCCCATCTTGACCTGGGACAGCAGCGGGCGGCCGGCCTTGACCAGGGAGACCGTCTGGTTCTTCTGGAGGCTGACCCGGCCCTTGTCGAGGTTGATCTTGCCGCTCGCGGCGGGGGCCGGGGCGGCGGGCGGGGCGGGGGGAGCCGCAGGGGCCGCGGGGGCGGCCGCGATCCTCGGATCGGCCGCCTGGGGCGCGGGCGGCGCCGCGGGCGGCGCCGCGGGCGCCTGGGCGGGGGCGGGAGCGGCCGCCTCGGGCTCCTCCACCGAGACGCCGAAGTCCGTGGCGATGCCGGCGAGTCCGTTCGCGTACCCCTGGCCGACCGCGCGCACCTTCCACGCGCCGTTGCGGAGGTAGATCTCGACGACCACCAGCGCCGTCTCGGAGCCGAGCTGGGGCGGGGTGAACGTGGCGATCACCGCGCCGTCGTCGGCGCCCCGCACGGTGGCGGTGGGCTCGATGCCCTGGAAGGTCTGGCCCGCGGCGTCGGGGCTCGCCGTGACCACGATCTTCTCGATGCCCGGCGGGACCGCCGAGGTGTCCACCACGATCGCGTCGGGGGCGGTGCCGCCTCCGGAGCGGTAGGTGACACCGGGGCCCGTCGGCTGGTTGTAGAAGATGAAGTCGTCGTCGGAGCGCACCTTGCCGTCGGCGGTGAGCAGCAGGCCCGATACGTCGAGCCGCACCGGGGCGGCAACGTCCACGGCCACGCGGGCGGTGGGAAGCGGAATGTTCGAGCCGGGTGTCATTGCGGTCATGACAGGGCTAACGACCGACACGTCTTTGCCGTTCCCTTACCCGTCACCCGTTGCGCGGGTGATTCTTCGCCACCCGCTCGTTGCCGTGCTTGTACGCCCCCGTCCAGCGGGCCATGACCAGCTGGCCGTCGCCCGCCTCCGCCTCGGCCAGGAACTTCTGCGCGCGGGCGCCCCGCAGGGTGCCCGCGGGGCGCCCCCGGTGGGTGATGACGACGCGGCCGTCGCCGCACTGCTCGTAACTGAATCCATGAGGTCTGGGCACGGGGACATCCTGCCCGCCGGACGGCCGCGCGGGTTTCAGTACGGCCACTGGGGCGGGCTGGTGCAGAAGTGACCGCCCAGGTGCGCGTGGTCGGGGTTGCCGGGGTCGAGCTCGCCCTGGTCCGCGAGGAGCTTCTCGGCGTACTGCTCGGAGTCGTCCTGCGGCTCGTAACCGAGGGCCCGCGCGGACGACAGGTCCCACCACAGACGGGTGTTGGCGGAGGACCCGTAGACGACGGTGTGGCCCACGTCCCCGGCGGTGAGCGCGGCGTGGAAGAGGCGGGCGCCGTCGCCGGGGCTCATCCAGACCGACAGCATCCGTACCGAGGTGGGCTCCATGAAGCAGGAGCCGATCCGCACCGAGACGGTTTCGAGGCCGTGCCGGTCCCAGTAGAGCTGCGCCAGGTCCTCGCCGAAGGCCTTGGAGAGGCCGTAGAAGGTGTCGGGGCGGTGCGGGGTGGCGACCGGGATGAGCGGCGCGTCCCCGGCGGGGACGGGGGTGAAGCCGACCGCGTGGTTCGACGAGGCGAAGACGATCCGGCCGACGCCCTCCTCGCGGGCCGCCTCGTAGAGGTTGTACGTCCCCTCGATGTTGGAGCGCATGATCTTCTCGAAGGACGCCTCCAGCGAGATGCCCGCCAGATGGATGACCGCGTCGACGCCGCGCACGGCCTCGCGCAGCGCCTCCTTGTCCGCCAGATCGGCGGTGATCGCGTCCGGCTCGCCCTCTATGGGAGTGGCGTCGAAGAGGCGCAGCGCGTAGCCGTACGCCGGGAGGAGTCCGCGCATCAGGGTGCCGAGGCCCCCGGCGGCGCCGGTCAGCAGGACGGTGCGGGGTGCGGGCATCGGCGGGTCTCCTCGGGGCGCGGTGGTCGGCATGGGCCGCGGGGGCACGGCAAACGGACGCGTCCGTGGACCGTATTCACATGCGTGGACACGCTAAGGAGTGGCGGCGAACCGCGTCAAGTGTCGCGCGGAGGAGCCTGATCCGCCTCTGCCTTGCGGCTTTCCGTCTTGACCGGCTCCGGGCGGCTGCCCTAGCGTGACGGCGTTCAGGGACATAGACGCGGATCATAATTGTGCACGCACAGGGAGCACCCGTGACCTCAGCCCCGCTCGCCGGCCGACTCGACGGCCTGCTCTTCTTTCCCGTCACCGCGTACGGACCGGGCGACGGCCTCGGCCGGCTCGATCTCGACGCGTTCCGCGCGCACGTACGCGCCGGCATCGACGCCGGCGCCGCCGCGGTCTTCGCCTGCTGCGGCACCGGGGAGTTCCACGCCCTGACGCCGGAGGAATTCCGCGCGTGCGTGGCCGCCGCCGTGGAAGAGGCGGCCGGCCGGGTGCCCGTCGTCGCCGGAGCCGGATACGGCACGGCGCTCGCCGTCCAGTACGCGAAGGCGGCCGAGGAAGCGGGCGCCGACGGGCTGCTCGCCATGCCCCCGTACCTCGTGGCCGCCGACCAGCGGGGGCTGCTGCGCCACTACACCGAACTGGCCGCCGCCACCTCCCTCGACGTCATCGTCTACCAGCGCGACAACGCCGTCTTCACCCCCGAGACCGTCGTCGCGCTCGCACGGGTGCCGGGCATCATCGGGCTCAAGGACGGGTACGGCGACCTGGACCTGATGCAGCGCATCGTCGGCGCCGTGCGCCGCGACCTGCCCGGCCACCCCTTCCTCTACTTCAACGGCCTGCCCACCGCCGAACTCACCGGCCTCGCCTACCGGGGCATCGGCGTCACCCTCTACTCCTCCGCCGTCTTCTGCTTCGCCCCCGACATCGCGCTCGCCTTCCACCGGGCCCTGAACACCGGCGACGACGACACCGTCAACCGCCTGCTCGACGGCTTCTACGCCCCGCTCGTCGAACTGCGCAACCTCGGCCGCGGGTACGCCGTCTCGCTCGTCAAGGCGGGTGTGCGGCTCGGCGGCCTGGAGGTCGGCACCGTGCGGCCGCCGCTCAGCGAACCCGACCCCGTACACGTCAAGATGCTGGCCGAGCTGATCGAGCGCGGCCGGACCCTGATCGGAGAACGCGCGTGAAGACCGCGGCCTTCCTCTACCCGTGGGACGTCGTCGGCGACCCGGACGCCGCCGCGCGCCTCGCGGACCTCGGCGTCCAGCAGGTCACCCTCGCCTCCGCCTACCACTCGACCCGCGCCCTGACCCCGCGTCACCCCCGCCACCGGATCGTCACCGCCGCGCACGCCGCCGTGCTCTACCCCGTCGACGAGGACCGCTGGTCGGGGCGGAGCCTGCGGCCGTACGCCGCCGGGGACTGGGCGCCCACCGCCGACCCGTACGGCGAGGCGGCCGAAGCACTCGCGGCCGCCGGGCTCGACGTGCACTCCTGGGCCGTCCTCGCCCACAGCTCCCGCCTCGGCGCCGACCACCCGGACACCTCCGTCGTCAACGCGTACGGCGACCGCTACCCCTGGGCGCCCTGCATCGGCCGGCCGGCCGTCCGCGCGTACCTGACCGATCTGGCGGCGGAAGCGGCCGTACGCCCCGGCGCGCGCGGCACCGAACTGGAGTCCTGCGGCTGGTACGGGCTCGCCCATCTGCACGCCCACGACAAGATCTCCGGGGTGGCGCTCGGGGACGCGGCCCAGTACCTGATGTCGCTCTGCTTCTGCCCGGACTGCCGCACCGGGTACGCGGAGGCCGGGGCGGACGCGGACGAGCTGGGGGAAACCGTACGCCGCGCCCTGGAGCCCACGTGGTCCGCCGGGGCCTGCGGCGAGGGGTGGCCCGCCGTCGAGAAGCTCATCGGCGCCGGACCCGCCGCCGCGACCCTCGCGTGGCGCACCCGGGCCGCCCGTACGCTCCAGGAATCGGCCGTCGCGGCGGTACGGGCCGCCGCGCCCCCCGGTTTCCAAGTGCTGCTGCACGCCGATCCGTCGGCGTACCACTGCGGGGCGAACGCGGGCGTCGACCCCCGGCACGTCCTCGGGGTCGCGGACGGCGTGGTCGTGCCGTGCACGGGCGGCCCGGAGCTGCTCGCCCCCTTCGCGGAGCACCGCGCCGGCCCCGAGACCGTCGTCGCCGCCAACCTCACCGTCGTCTCCGGAATGGGCGGCAGCCCCGGCACACTCGCCCGGGACGCGGCCCGCGCGGCCGAAGCGGGGGCGACCGAACTGCGCCTGTACCACGCCGGGCTGGCCTCCGACGCCGATCTCGGGCTCGTACGCGCCGCTCTGCGGCCGTGAGGGCGGGGGATGGGGCGGATGCCGTAAGGGGCGCGGTGTCCGTGCGGGGCCGGTGCGGCGTCTGTGCGGGGCTCTGCGAGGTTTCCCCCGCCCGGAAAACCGCCGCTCGGAAGGGCCGACGGCGCAGGCGTCAGCCTTCCTGCTCCAGAGCGGCGAGGTCGTGTCGGTTGCCGACCACCGCACGACCACAGCCCGGAGGCAGACGCTCCGCCACCATCTCCACGGCTGCCTCAGCAGTGTCGGCCTCGCCGACGTACTCCACCCTGGAAGGCCCCGCGACGACGAAGCCCCCACCCCGTCGTGGGGCTATGTAGGGCACGTCCCACGTGCAGGGGTGCTCAGTGCACCGACTGAAGTGCAGCTCCCACATGCCGACCCAGGGGAAGAGCTGTCGAAGCCTGGGTTCGGCGTGGGCGGCGCGGACGACATCGCCGTCCACTCGGCTTGAAGCGAGAAGACTCGCCCACTCGGCCTCGATGATGTCCTCCGCCGCACCTGTCGTGTCCACAGGGGGAGGATGTCAGAACACAGCATCGACCGATCCTGCCTGCGGCAAGCACCTCGCCCCCGGACGCGCAGCACCCCGCCTCCGCAGAAGTCGAGCCAGAGCCCAGTCTCGTGAACAAAGCCGGTCGGTCCCGCGTCGAGCTTCGCGGCGTATTCCGAGCAGGCGTGGAGGGCCGTGCCGGCGCCGCTGTTCTCCTGAATCCAGCGGATGGCCACCGGGGCGCGCGTGACGGTCTTGCACTCGACCACTCGACACAGAGCGCCACGTGTCCCGTGAGTACGGCCGGGAACAGTTCGCCGACGGTCACGCGCCCCCCCCGCGCAGCGACGAACAGGGCACCTCCTCGGCATCCACGTCGTGGTCCACCCGCAGGTAATCGGCGCCGGTGACGCGATCGGCGCGATGGTCCGAAGGGGCACCGAAGGCTCCTGCTCGCCGGACACATCCGGCCCGTCGCGCAGTTCGACCAGGGGTTGCCGTGCAGCATGCGCGTATACGTACCCCTGTACCCTGCGCAGACTCCAGCGCTGCTACCTGCACACCGGCGCTGCCGGACGCGCGGACGTGGCACCGACGACCTTGCAACCGCACGACAAATGCGCTTTTACCGCACTGACTTGAAACTGCCAAGAGTCCATTCCGTCGGGACGATGTCCATAACGTCAAACTTCCACCCCCTCTTTTGTACACATGCGGCACATGACGGCCCCGGGGGCGGGAGCGATACGCTTTTCCCGGGATCAGCGCGATAGGCCGAGGGGGCATCGAAAACCCCTGAGAAGCCCGGAACACGCCCCTCCCCCAGCGAAGTACTTGCTGATCGGGGTGTCATGGACTCGCCGCACAGCATGCGTCGTGGCCGATATCGCCCCGGCCGTCTCACCCCGCTGCATAGCGTCGACGCCGACCGGACATCCCACCTCGCGTCGTGGCGTTGCGTCGCTTCTTCCACCGACGTCACGCAACGGCGCGCGACAGGAGCCAGAGGACATGCAAACCAAGCTGACCGAAGCCCGGCGAGAGGACTGCGAACCATGGCTATGACCCGCAGGGAGGACAGCGGCACGCAGCCCCCGCACTTCGAACTTCGCTGCGGTGGACTGCACTTGACTGTCCAGCGCATCCCCGGATGGCTCGTCGCCCTGATCACCACGGCCGGCGGGGTGGCAGGGACATGGTGGTCACAGCAGTAGGCCCGAAGCCCTCGCCCGTCTTCTCTCGGTGGCACTCACGGCACAGCGGTTGAACGTTCCCGTCCAGGGGCCCGGATTGTTTCCCGGACAGGCGTCCATTAGGTTAGGTCAGCCTTACCTAAAAGCCTAGCGGGATCTGGATGGGAACAGAGTGAGCACCGAGGTCTTCCGGGACGCCTGGGGAATCCCCCATCTCCGCGCCGACAACGCACAGGAACTCGCTTTCGCGCAGGGCCGCAACGCCGCCACCGACCGGGCCTGGCAGATCGAGGTCGAGCGGCACAGGTCGCAGGGCACCACCGCGTCCTTCCTCGGCCCCGACGCCGTCGACTGGGACGTCTTCGCCCGGAGATCCCGGCTGGACGACACCGCCAGGCGCTGCTTCCGCGCCCTCGACGCGGACACGGCCGCCTGGATCACGCGTTACGTCGACGGGGTCAACGACGGCCTCGCCCAGGGGGCGCTCCGCGCACCGGAATTCGCCGCCACCGGGCTGGCCCCGGGGGAGTGGCAGCCGTGGACGCCGCTGGGGATCTGGCTGTCCACGCACATCCTCTTCGCCGGCTTCCCGACCAAGCTGTGGCGCGACGAGGTCGCCCGCAGGCTCGGCGACGAGGCGATCACCCTGTTCGCCACGGACGGGCCCGGCACCTCCGGCAGCAACGGCTGGCTCGTCACCGGGGAGCGCACCGCCACCGGGTCGCCGCTCATCGCGGGCGACCCGCACCGGTTCATCGAGGACCCGGGGGTCTACCAGCAGATCCGCCTGGCCTGCCCGGAGTTCGACGTGGTGGGTCTTGCCGTCCCCGGCATCCCCGGCATGGCCCACTTCGGCCACACCTCCACCGTGGCCTGGGCGATCACCAACGCCATGGCCGACTACCAGGACCTCTACCGGGAAGAGCTGCGGCGCGGGCCCGGCGGCGCGGGCGTGGAGGCGCTCGGCCCGGACGGCTGGCGGCCCGCCACCGCCCACACCGAGACCATCGAGGTGGCGGGCGGCGACCCGGTCGAGACCGAGGTCGTCGAGACCGAGCGCGGGCCCGTCATCATCGGCGGCCCCGGCGAAGCCGTGACGGTCAGCCTCCGCTGCCCGACGCGGGTGTACGAGGACCTCGGCTTCGCCGCGCTGCCCGCGCTGCTCAGGGCGCGCACCGTCGCCGACGTGGACCGGGCGTTCGAGCGCTGGGTCGAGCCCGTCAACGTCGTGCAGGCCGCCGACACCGGGGGCGGGCTGCTGCACCGGGTCGCGGGCCGGGTGCCGCTGCGTCACCGGGACAACGGGCTGCGCGTCGTGCCCGCCTGGGAGGCGGCGTACGCCTGGAGCGGTGAGCACCGGCCGCTGCCCCGCGCGGAGGTCGACGGCGTCGCCGTGATGGCCAACCAGCGCGGCCTGGCCGGGCCGCTGGGCGTGGAGTTCGCACCGCCGTACCGGGCCGACCGCATCGGGCGGCTGCTCGACGGGTCGAAGGCGTGGACCGCCGGGGACATGGCGGCCGTCCACACCGACACCTACCTCGCGTCCGCCCGGCCCCTGCTGGACCTGGCCGCCGGGCTCGAAGGGCTCAGCGCGCGGGGCGCGCGGCTGCGGGAGCGGCTCCTGGGCTGGGACCGGCGGATGGAGGCCGACAGCACCGACGCGACGGTGTACGCCGCCGTACGGACGGAAGTGGTGCGGCGCCTCGCGGCCCACCGGGACCTGGCCGCACTGACCGAACCGGTGGCGGACCCGGCGTACCCCGCGGTCTTCCTGCCCTGGCTCGCGCTCACCCCGCGCGTCGGCTTCGCGCTGGAGACCCTGCTGACCACGGACCTGCTGCCCGGCATCGACAGGCCCGCCGTCGTGGCGGCGGCGGTCGAGGCGGTCGCCGCCGCCACGGAACCGGACCCGCCGGCCGCCTGGGGCGACGTGCACCGCCTCGCGCCGTGGCAGGCGCTGCCCTCCGCCCCGCCCGGGGGGTGGCCGGGGGTGGCCGGGGACCACGACTGCGTGCTCTCCACCTCCAGCGTCCCCGGCGTCACCGACCGCTGCGCGCGCGGGCCGGCCGCCCGCTACGTCTGGGACCTCGCGCGGCGCGAGGACAGCCTCTGGGTGGTGCCGCTCGGCGCGTCCGGCGTCCCGGGCGACGCCCACCACCGCGACCAACTGCCGGTGTGGCTGCGGGGCGGACTCGTCCCCGTGGTCACGGACTGGAACCGTCTGACCAAGGAGTCCGCATGACTGTGACCGCTGAATCCGTGTACGAGCAGAAGATCGACGGTTTCGGGACGGTCCGCCTCGTCCCCGTGGACCCGGCGCGCGACGCCGGGCTGCTGCACGGCTGGGTCACCCAGGAGCGGGCCCGGTTCTGGGGGATGGGCGACGCGACGCGCGAGCAGGTCCAGGAGGTCTACGAGCACCTGGACTCCCTCACCACCCACCACGGTTACCTGGTCCTGCGGGACGGCGAACCCGCCGCGCTCTTCCAGACGTACGACCCCGAGGCGGACCGGGTCAGCGAGTGCTACGACGCCCGGCCGGGGGACTTCGGGGTGCACCTGCTGATCGGGCCCGCCGGCGGCGCGGCCCCGGAGCGCGGGTTCACCGCGCACCTTCTCACCGTGATGCTCGGCTTCGTGTTCGCGGACCCGGACCACCGGCGGGTCGTGGCGGAACCGGACGCGCTCAACGAGAAGGCGGTGGCGCGGCTGGAGCGGGCGGGGTTCGTGATCGGGCCGGAGGTCGTCATGCCGGAGATCGATCTGCCGGAGGTCTTCCTGCCGGAGAAGCGGGCCCGGCTGGCGTTCCTGACCCGCGCCGCGTTCGAGGCGTCCCGCACGGCGTGACCCCCTCCGCCCGTCCCCTCCCGCGGGCCCGTCCGGCGCACCGATGAGTTCCGGGGCGGCCGGCGGTCATCACTGCGCAGACATCCCCGGCTCACCGGAGGCAGTGCCATGACCGCCAGCACCCCCCTGCTCGACTTCGAACCGGCCGTCCGGCAGGTGGCCCGGCTGCTCGACGGGATCACGGACGAGCAGCTCTCGGCCCCCACCCCCTGCGAGAAGTACGAGGTGCGCCACCTCCTGGCGCACCTCGTCGGCCTCACCGCGGCCTTCCGCGACGCGGCGAAGAAGGAACTGGGCCCGTCGACCGACACCGACCCCGGCGCCGCCCTGCCCGTACTCGACGACGACTGGCGCACCCGCCTTCCGCGACGGCTCGACGAGCTCGCCGCCGCCTGGCGCGCCCCCGACGCCTGGCAGGGCACGACGCGGGCCGGCGGGGTCACGCTGCCCGGTGACATCGCCGGGAGAGTGGCCCTGAACGAGGTCGTCGTGCACGGCTGGGACCTGGCCCGCGCCACCGGCCAGGCGTACGCGCCCGACGCCGCGGCCCTGCGGTCGTCGTACGAGCTGCTGGAGCCGACGGGCGACGCCCCGGGCGACGACGGGATCTTCGGGGCCCCCGTCGAGGTGCCCGGGGGCGCGCCGCTCCTGGACCGGGTCGTCGCGCGTGCGGGCCGCAGTCCGTCCTGGCCGGAAAAGTAATGGACCGTACGTTCCAAAACCTGCTAGCGTCCTCACCATGGCCCGGCCGAGAGAATTCGACGAGGTGCGGGCGGTCGACGCCGCGATGCGGGCGTTCTGGACCGCCGGCTACGAGGGAACGTCCACCCAGGACCTGTGCGAGGCCACCGGCCTGGGGCGCAGCAGCATCTACAACACCTTCAAGAGCAAGCGTGACCTCTTCGGCCGGGCGCTCGCCCGTTACATGGAGGTCAAGAACGCCGGGCTGAGCGAGCTGATGGAGAGCGGTCTGCCGGTCCGGCAGAAGATCCGCGCGCAGTTCCAGCGCGTCATCGACGAGGAGTTCGAGCGCGGCCCCGGGGGTGGTGGCTGTCTCGTCGTCAATACCGCCGTCGAGGTGGCCGCCCGCGACCGGGAAGTCGCGGGCGACCTGGCCCGTGACTACCAGGTGCGCCTCGCGGTGATCCGTACCGCCATCGAGGCGGGGCAGCGGGACGGCGACATCGCCCGCGACAAGGACCCCGCCGCGCTCGCCCACTTCGTCATCGCCACCATCGCCGGCCTCAGGATCTCGGCGCGCGTCACCCCGCAGCGGTCCGTCCTGGAGAGCGTCGCGGACGCCGCCGTCTCGGCCCTCTGAAACCGGCGGAACCTTCTTCGCCTCTTTTTCATGGGCTCGTTTTGGACTGCTGGGTTCAAAATCCGATCGACAGAGGAGCGCCTGCTCGTGCCAATCGCCGTCTGCATACTCGGCCTGGGCATCTTCGCCCAGGGGACCTCGGAGTTCATGCTCTCCGGCCTGCTGCCCTCCATGGCCGACGACCTCGGCGTCTCCATCCCCGACGCGGGGCTGCTCATCTCCGCCTTCGCCGTCGGCATGGTCGTCGGCGCGCCCCTGATGAGCGTGCTCACCCTGCGCGTCCCGCGCCGCAGCGCGCTCGTCGCGTTCCAGGCGGTCTTCGTCGCCGGGCACGTGGTGGCCGTCCTCGTCCCGGAGTACGCCGTGGTGTTCGCGAGCCGCGTCGTGACGGCGGTCGCCTACGCGGGGTTCTGGAGCGTGGCCGCCTCGGCCGCCGTGAGCCTGGTCCCCGCGACGGCCAAGGGCAGGGCGCTCTCCGTCGTCGCCACCGGACTGACCCTGGCCACGATCGTGGGCGTACCCGCCGGAACGCTGATGAGCCAGCACGCGGGCTGGCGTGCGGCCTTCTGGGGAGTGGCGGCCTTCACCGCCGTGAGCCTGGTGGCGACCCTGGCGGTCCTGCCGGGCGGTCACGCGAAAGGACGTGAAGTCCCTTCCGTACGACGCGAGCTGAAGGGACTCGCGCGGCCCGAGCTGTGGGTCTCCTTCACCGTGACCGTGCTGGCCTTCGGTGCGGCCATCGTCACCTTCAGCTACCTGGCTCCCCTGCTCACCGACGTCGGAGGGCTGCCGGAGGAATGGGTTCCGGCCGTGCTCTCGCTGTACGGAGCCGGCGGACTCGTCGGCATGACGATCGGCGGCCGCGTCGCCGACCGCGCCCCCGTCCGCACCCTCTGCCTCGGCATCGGCGCCCTCACCCTCGCCTCGGCGGGCGTCGCGCTCGCCGCGCCCCACCTCACCGTCACCGTCGTGCTGGTCTTCGTCCTCGGCGTGGCCGGTTACGTCACCAACCCCGTACTCCAGTCACGGGTGTTCACCCTCGCGCCCGACGCGCCGACGCTGGTCCCCGCCTTCTCCACCTCGGCCTTCAACGTGGGCATCACGCTCACCCCCATGCTGGGCGGCGCGGCCATCGACGCGGGCTTCGGCTACGCCTCCGTCGCATGGGTCGGCGCCGGGACCGGCGCGCTCGCCCTCGCGGCGACCGCCTGGGCGGCGGCGCTCGCGCGGCGCGCGTCCCGGGCGGCCGCGGATGCCGCACCCGTACCGGCGCTCACCGCCGTCAGCCCGCCCAGCGTCCCGACAGGAAGGTGACGGTGAGGACCGTCGCCACCGGCGCGACGACGCACAGGTAGGCGCTCCGCACCCAGGGGCGGCGCAGGCTCCACGCGGCGAGCAGCACCCACATGGGCCACCACAGGAGGGTGGCGCGGGGGATCGACGTGTACCAGTACGAGGTGCCCAGGGCCCACAGGGTCAGCCCGATGTACACGGCCTCCGGCCACCGCCGCCGTCTCAGCAGCAGTCCCAGGAGGAGCAGGCCGACGGCCATGGCGAGGAGTTCGGCCTGGAACACGACGGCGTAACCGGTGGACTGGGTGTGCGAGAAGGCGGCCGTCCACGTGTGCCGCCATGCCTCCCAGGGGGCGTGGAAGTTCCGGTACCAGCCGCGTTCCTGGGCGTGGTGCCAGGCCATCCAGTCGCCGGTGTGCGCGTGCAGGAACCAGACGTAGAGGGCGGCGGGCAGAGCGGGCAGGGCGACCCACGGAAGCGAACGCCACTGCTTGCGGAGATCCGTGGTGGCGACGAAGTGGACCGCGATCGCCGCCGCGAGGAAGAGCCCGCTGACCCGTACGCCGGTGGCCAGGCAGGCCAGGATGCCCGCGAGCGGCCAGTTGCGGTGCCGGGCGGCGAGCCAGGCGGGCAGGGCGAGGGCGAGGAAGAGCGCCTCGGTGTAACCGGCGGCCAGGAACACCGCGCAGGGAGACAGGAGGAAGAAGAGCACGGCACGCCGGCCCAGGGCGCTGTCGGGCAGGTGGAGTCCGGCGATGCGGGCCAGGGCCAGGACGGCGACGGCCCCCGAGACGAAGGAGATCAGCAGGGCCGCCGCGGTCCAGTCCGGGACCACCGCGTGGACGGCGCGGAGCACCAGGGGGAAGCCGGGGAAGAATGCCTCCCTGTTGTCCCAGCCGTCCGTCCCGGGGCCGGCCCCGCCGGGGAAGTAACCGTCCTGGGCTATGCGCAGGTAGTGCCACGCGTCCCACTGGTTCCACGACGACAGCGCGGGCCGTACGTCCCGCGCCGTGCGGTCGCCGGCGAACAGCCACCGGGTGCAGTAGGCGGTGGCCCAGATGCCGGCCCGGGTGAGGACGTAGAGGAGCAGTACGTCCCGGTCGCCGGGGCCGAGCCGCAGGCGGGAGCCGGTTCCCGCGCTCGCGCGCGTGCGGGGTACGGCTGCTGCCGGCCGCCGCGGCGCCGGGGTACGGGCGGGCTGCGCGGGAGGCCGCAGAGGGGGCGCGGTGGCCATGGGGGAACTCCTGGTGCGGGCTTGTCGGGGCGTCGGGCGGTGGGTACCGGGGCATGCCGGACCGCCCTGCGGCGGATGCGCCCTGCGGCGGATGCGGCCGGCGGGGGAGGGGCGGTCGGCGGTGGGCCGGGTGCGGTCAGCCGGTCCCGGACGGCGGCGAGGTCGGTGCCCGCCGGGTCGACGTGCCTTCCGGGCCGTTCGCCGGGGTGCCGGACGCGGCCCCGCGCGGAGGCGAGGACGTCGCCGGGGGAGTGGTGCGCGGAAAGGACGACGAGGAGGGCGACGACGAGGGCGAGAGCGAGGAGGAGGGGAAGGACGAGGCCGGGGGCGGGCCGGACGGGGTGGAGGCGGGGGCCACGGGCCCCGTGCCGCCGCCCGGGAGCAGAGCCGTCACCGCCGCGGCGCCCGCACCGGCGAAGGCCAGGCACGCGGTGGCGGCCACCGCGGCCAGGCGCCGCCGGTGGCGCCGGCTGCCGCGCTCGGCGATGCGCGAGACGGGCACGGGGTGCGCGCCGGCCTGCCCGGCCGCCGCCGCTTCCTTGAACGCGTTCCTCAAAGGGTCATGGGGCTCAGGCACCGGATGCCTCCTCAGCGCGCGGATCCTGCAGAAGGTGGGAGAGCGCGGCCCGGCCCCGGACCAGGTGCGTCTTGACGGTGCCGGTGGACAGGCCGGTCTCGGCGGCTATCTGAACGACCGTCAGGTCGCACAGGTAGTGCAGGGTCACCGTCCGCCGCTGCCTGGGCGGCAGTTCGCGCAGCGCCGACACCAGCGCGACCTGCTCGGGGCCGGGCCCCGGGGCGGCCGACGGGCCGCCGTCCCCGCGCCGCTGCCAGGCGTCCGCCGAGCGGCGGCGTACACGCCATCTGCTCACCGCCAGACGCCATGCCACCGTGCGGATCCACGCCTCGGGCTCCCCGCCGCCGTCGAGCCGGTGCCGCCGGCTCCAGCCCCGTACGAAGGCCTCCTGCACGACGTCCTGGGCCTCGTGCAGATCGCCGAGCATCACGTACAGCTGCCCGATGAGCCGGGACGCCGTATGCGCGTAGAACTCTTCGAACTCCTCGACGGTCAACAACCACTCCTGGATCTCTTCGGTCTCACCAGGCATACGCCCGGGAACCGGCGCCCGGTTGACAGGGGAGCCGAAGAACCGGAGTGAGGCCGGTCACAGTACGAAAGCGCATACCATGCGGCGCGTCGTATCAACGCATCATCATCACCTCCGACCGAGGGGACTCCAGCGTGCGCACCAAGGTCCTGCCTTCTCTGCTCTGTGCCGGCCTCATGGCGGCGACCGGTCTGCTGGCCGGTTCACCCGCCGTCGCCGCGCAGCCGGCCCGCGCGGCCGCCACCACGTCGGCCGCCGCTTCCGCCGACATCCGGGAAAAGCTGGAAGAGATACCCGGACTGACGGTCGTTTCGGTGACCGACAAGGGCGGATTCCCCCTCTACACCCTGACGCTGACCCAGCCCGTCGACCACCGCGACCCCGGCAGCGGCACCTTCCAGCAGAGACTCACGCTCTGGCACAAGAGCGAGACGGCGCCCGTCGTGCACTACACCGGCGGATACGGACTGTCCTCGGGCACCCGCGAGATCACCACGCTGCTCGGCGCCAACCAGGTCAGCGTGGAGCACCGCTACTTCAACACCTCGCGCCCCGCCGCGGGCGTCGACTGGGACGACCTGAACGTCTGGCAGCAGGCGAGTGACGAACACGCGATCGTCCAGGCGCTCAAGAGCCTCTACCAGGCCAAGTGGATCGGCACCGGCGCCAGCAAGGGCGGGATGACGCAGGTCTACCACGAGCGCTTCTACCCCGGTGACCTGGACGCGGTCGTCGCGTACGTCGCCCCGAACGACGCCGACAACCGCGACGACAGCGTCTACGAGAAGTTCTTCCAGACCGTCGGCACGCCCGAGTGCCGGGCCGCCCTGAACGCCGTACAGCGCGAAATGCTGGTGCGGCGGGACGCCATGCTGCCGCGCTTCGAGGCCACGTCCAAGGAGCAGGGCCTCACCTTCGAGTACCTCGGATCGGCCGACCGCGCCTTCGAGTTCTCGGTGCTCGACCAGGTGTGGAACTTCTGGCAGAGCGGTACGCACACCGACTGCCCGGCCGTCCCCGACGCCCGGAAGGCGACCGACGACGAGCTCTACACGTGGTCGCTGGACCACGGTCTGAGCATCTACTCGGACCAGGGCAACGGCGCCGAGGGCAGCGGCCCGTACTACCGGCAGGCGGCGGCCCAGCTGGGCTGGGCCGACCTGAAGTTCAAGCACCTGCGCGACGTCCTCGCGTATCCGGACATCTACCAGCCCAACTCGGTGCTGCCCGCCGACATGCGCACCTCGTACAACGGCCGCACCATCAAGGACGTCGACCGCTGGGTGTCCACCCGGGGCGAGCGGATGATGTTCGTGTACGGGCAGAACGACCCGTGGAGCGCCGAGCGGTTCAAGCCCGGCAAGCACGACTCGCACCTCTACGTCGCGCCGGACACCAACCACGGCGCGCTCATCTCCAAGCTGACGCCCGCCGAGCGGGCGCGGGCCGAGGCCACCGTCAAGCGGTGGGCGGGCCAGTAGCAGCCGGATCCTTCGAGGGGCGCCGGGCCGGGCCGGGGCTTTCGGCCCGGCCCGGCGCCGCCCCCGTCACCGGCCGAGCGCCGCCCGCATCATCTTCTGGGCGACCGGGGCCGCCGTGCCGTTGCCGCTGACCTCCGAGCGCTCCGCGCCCGAGTCCTCCACGACGACCGCGACCGCCACCTCCTTGCCGGCCGTCCCGTCCTTCGCGTACGACGTGAACCAGGCGTACGGCGTCTTGCTGTTGTCGACGCCGTGCTGCGCGGTGCCCGTCTTGCCGCCCACCTCGGTGCCGCCGATCCGCGCGTTCGTGCCCGTGCCGTCCTCGACGACCGTGACCATCGCGCTCCGCAGCTGCTCGGCGGTGGAGGACGAGACGACCCGCTCACCGCCCGCGTCCCCGAAGTCCTCCAGGGTGTCGCCGTCCGCGTCCGTCACCTCGGAGACCATGTGCGGCGACGCGAGCTCACCGCCGTTGGCGAGGGCCGCCGAGACCATGGCCATCTGGAGCGGGGTGGCCGTCACGTCGAACTGGCCGATGCCCGTCAGGGCCGTCTGCGCCTCGTCCATGCCGGACGGGTACACGCTCTCCGACGCCCGGACCGGCACGTCCAGCTTCTCGGTGTTGAAGCCGAACTTCTCCGCCATCGCCTTCACCTCGTCCTGGCCGAGGTCGACGGCCAGCTTCGCGAAGACGTTGTTGCAGGAGTACCTGAGCGCGGTGCGCAGCGTGGCGTCCTCGCAGGGCGCGGACGCGTTCTCGTTCGGGAGGACCGTCCGCGTGCCGGGCAGCGTGTACGGGTCCGGGCTGTCCGTCCGCTCGTCGACCGACCCGTACCGCCCGTTCTCCAGCGCCGCCGCGGCGACCACCAGCTTGAACGTCGAGCCCGGCGGCAGCGGCTGCCGCAGCGCCCGGTTGACCATCGGCTTGTCCTCGTCGCCGGTCAGCCGCTGCCAGGCGTCGCCGTCCGCGGTACCGCTGATCTCCGACGGATCGTACGAAGGCGTGGAGACCATGCCCAGGATCCGCCCGGTCCGCGGGTCCACCGCGACGGCCGCGCCCTTCTTGTCGCCCAGCGCCTCGAACGCCGCCTTCTGCACGGCGGGGTCGATGGTCGTCACGACGTCGCCGGGGTCGCTCTGCTTGCGGGTGAGGAGGTCGGCCGGGTTCTTCAGGCGGGGATCGCTCCCGTCGAGGACGTCGCTGTAGATGCCTTCGAGCTGGGTGGCTCCGTACGCCTGTGAGCTGTAACCGGTGACGGCCGCGTAGAGCTCGCCGTCCGTGTAGCTCCGCTTGTACGCGAGGTCGCTTCCCTCCGTCTCCTTCGATCCGGTGACCGGCGAGCCGGCCACGATGATGTTCCCGAGCGGCTGCGCGTACTGCGCGATGACGTTCCGCCGGTTGTGCTTGTCGTCCGCGAGGGCCTGGCCCTGGTACGCCTGCACCCAGGTGATGCGCACCAGCAGGGCGAGCACCATCAGCAGGCAGAAGACCGAGGCGTGCCTGATCGTTTTGTTCATCCCGTACGGAGACGAACGGAACAGGCGGTTACGTTCCCCGGTGGGGTGTTTCTCAGGGAATCCTCATCTGGGCGGCCCGGCGGCCCGGCGGCCCGGCGGCCCGGCGGCCCGGCGGCTCAGCGCGGTGTGATGAAGCCCGACTCGTACGCCGCGATCACCGCCTGCGTCCGGTCGCGCGCACCCGTCTTCGCCAGCACGGCCGCCACATGGCTCTTCGCCGTCGCCGGGCCGACCCGCAGCCGCTCCGCGATCTCCGCGTTCGTCAGGCCCGTCGCCATCAGCCGCAGCACCTCCGCCTCGCGCTCGGTCAGCCGCGCCGCCCAGGGCGGCGCGGCGGGCTGCCGCCTGGCGTGTTCGGCGGCCAGCGTGCGCACGGCGGACGGGAAGAGGAGCGAGTCGCTGCGGGCGACCAGCCGGACCGCCTGGACCAGGTCCTCGGCGGCGGCGCGCTTGAGCAGGAACCCCGCGGCGCCGGCGCGCAGCGCGTCGTACACGTACGAGTCGTTCTCGAAGGTGGTGACGACGACGATGCGCGGGGGCGCGTCCAGCGTGGCGAGGATCTGCTCGGTGGCGCGGATGCCGTCGATGTCCGGCATCCGCACGTCCATCAGCGCCACGTCGGGACGCTTCTCACGCACCACCGACACGGCCTCGGCGCCCGTCGCCGCCTCGCCGACGACCTCCAGGTCCGGCTCGGCGTCGAGGATGACGCGCAGGGCGGTGCGGACCATGCGCTCGTCGTCGGCGAGCACGAGCCTGACCGGCGCGTTCACCGGTTCCCTCCCGCGCCGCCGACGGGCAGGCGGGCCGTGAGCCGCCACACGTCGCCGTGCGGACCCGCCTCGGCGTGGCCGCCGAGCAGAGCGGCCCGTTCGGCCGTGCCGGGCAGACCCCGGCCGCCGCCGGGCCGTACCACCGGGGCCCTGTCGGGCAGCGGATTCTCCATCACGATCTCCAACTCCTCGCCGCGCAGGGCGATCCGTAGCGACACCGGGGCGGCGCCGCCGTGCCGAAGGGCGTTGCTCAGCCCCTCCTGGACGATGCGGTACGCCTCGCGGGACACCGGTTCGGGGGCCCGGGCGGCCGGATCGCCGTCCTGCGTGTACGCGACCTTCACGCCGCTGTGGGCCAGCAGACCGTCCAGGACGTCCAGCGTGGGCCCCGGCAGGTCGCCGCCGGCGTCCTCCCCCTGGCGCAACAGGCCCAGGACGGCGTCCAGTTCGCCCACCGTGCGCCGCGTGGTCTCCTCGATCGCCGTCAGCGCCTCCCGTACGAACTCCACGTCGCTGTCCAGCACCCTGCGCGCCGCGCCCGCCTGGAGCGTGACCGCGCTCAGCGCGTGCCCCACCGAGTCGTGCAGCTCGCGGGCCAGCCGGTTGCGTACGGCGAGATCCGCGGCCCGCCGCTCCGCCGCCGCGAGCCGGTCGGCCGGTGTCGGCCCGAGCAGCACCGGGGCGCAGCGGGCCAGCAGCTCACCGGCCAGCGCCGCGCACGCCGCCAGGGCCACCAGCGCCGCGGCCCCGGCGACCGGGGCGAGCGCCAGAGCCCAGGTGCGGCCGAGGACTTCGGGCAGCCCGGCGGGGGCGCCGCGCAGCGAGACGAGCAGCGGCAGGACGATCAGCGCGCCCGCGAACGGCGGCACCGCCAGCGACATGCCGCTGATGACGCCGCCGAGCCCGAGATGCAGCGTGAACCAGCCGGCGGTCCGCACCCGCGCCGGCCCGGACCGGGCGGGTCCGTCGGCCAGCCGCTCCCGGGGCACCCCGCACAACGCCTGAACGGCGCCTGCCGACAGGGGCCTCACCAGGGGGAAGAACGCGGTCAGGGCGGCGATCGGCAGCGCGATGCCGAAGGCCGCGAACTGCAGGGGCGCCGAGGTGAAGACGTTCTCGTTGCCGATGAACGGGCCGACGAGGATGCTGCCGAGGAGGAAGTACGGCATCGACAGCGCGCCGCCGAGGACCAGATGGATCCACCGCAGCCGGGCCCGCGCCCCGAACAGGTGTCTCACGCGTGGCGCCCGCGCCGTCGCAGGAAGGAGGCGCCCGTGGCGAGGACGAGCAGGCCGGCGATCATCTGGCCAGCGTAGGTCAGCAGCATCGGCGCGGTGGCCTGTTCGGCTCCGTCCGTCACGGGCAGCACCGAGGCGACGAGCAGCCAGCCGCCCCAGCAGCCGAGCGCGCCCGAGCCGGTCCAGGCGAGTGCCAGTGCTGTCCGCAGGGCCAGGCTCCGGCCGCGGCGCAGGGCGAGCGCCAGTACGGCGGCGGCGGTGACGGCCGCGAACAGGACGTAGGTCCCTTCGAGGAGGTAGAAGTCCGGCGTACGCCCAGCGGCCCGGGCCTCGCTGAGACCCGTGGCCGAGCCCGCGGCCCACATCAGGTGCGGGACGCCGGCGAGCGCCGCGAGTACGGACGCGGCCACGGCGGCCGCCCTCAGCCGGGGGCCGGCGGCGGAGTCCGGCAGCTCCCGGACCGTGCCCTGCCACAGACGGCCCCAGCGCTCGCGGGCGTACAGCGCGAAGAGGGTGCCCAGCGCGAGGCCCTGGACGATGAAGCCGGTGTAGACGACGCCGAAGACCCAGGCGTCCAGGAACGGTTCGCTGCCGCCCGGCGCGCTCCGCGTGTCCGTGAACGCCCTCGCCAGCAGCTGGAGCGGGAACCCGGTCACGATCGGCGTCAGCAGCCCGGTCGCCGCCCACATGGGCAGGGCGAGCAGCCACGCGGGGACGCGCCGGCCCCACTCCTGGGTGAGCAGCAGGGCCAGTACGACGACGGTGGCGTCCATCAGGAGCGTGACGCTGTTGGCGGCCGCCATCAGGCCGGGATGGTCGAGGAGCGTGCTGCCTTCGGGGATGCCGATGCCGCTGCCGGCGATCCAGGCGGTCTTGAGCGCCATGTAGGGGACGCAGGAGACGACGGCGGCGGCGCGCAGCACGGCGCGCAGCCGGCCGGCGGGAGCGGGGCGAAGGCCCTGGGGCGTGGGGACGGACGCGGTTTCTGCCATGGCACCCACGCTCCCGGGCCGGCCGCCGCCGCGCCTCCCGCCCAGCGGTGATCCGCCTCCCCCGTCCGGGGGAGGGCCACCGGCCGGTGAGGACGAGGAGGCTCGTCGCCGGCCCTTCGCGCAGGGGCCCGGCCGGGGCCGCTCAGAGCCTCCGGGTGGCGAGCGTGAGGCGGTCCCGGGCGTCGAACAGCGCGTCCTTGACCGTCTGTTCGTGCGCCGGGGTGAGGCGGGCGACGGGCACCGAGCAGCTGATGGCGTCGCGGGCGGGGGTCCGGTAGGGGATCGCGACACCGAAGCAGCGCAGGCCCAGGGTGTTCTCCTCGCGGTCCACCGCGTAGCCCTGCTCGCGGACGAGACGCAGCTCGTCGATGAGCTTCTCGCGGTCGGTGATGGTGTGCTCGGTCAGCGCGGGCAGGGTCTCCGGCAGCAGCTTGCGGACCTGCTCGTCGGTGTGCGTGGCGAGCAGGGCCTTGCCGAGGGACGTCGAGTGCGCGGGCAGCCGGCGCCCGACGCGGGTGAAGGGGCGCAGGTAGTGCTGGGACTGCCGGGTCGCGAGGTACACGACGTTCGTACCGTCGAGGCGGGCCAGGTGGATCGTCTCCGTCGTGTCGTCGGAGAGCCGGTCGAGGGTGGGGCGGGCGGAGGCCACGACCTCGTCGCCGTCGATGTACGACGTACCGACGAGCAGGGCCCGCACGCCGATGCCGTACCGCGTGCCCGTCGCGTCCGTCTCCACCCAGCCGAGCTCGACGAGCGTGCGCAGCAGCATGTAGAGGCTGGACTTGGGGTATCCCACCGCCTCCTGGACGGCGGCGAGCGAGTGCATGCCGGGGCGGCCGGCGAAATATTCGAGCAACTCCACGGTCCGCACCGCGGATTTGACCTGCGCACCACCTGTATCGGCAGTCGACATCGCGTCTTGCCCCTCCTTGACCACACAGAACGCCCGTTATTAGAGTCCCAGCATATTCAGAATCAGGAACTCTGTTCAGAATACCGAACAGCTGGAAGGACGCCACGGTGGCAGCAACACCAGTCTGGAGTGTCGACCCCCGAACCGGGAACCCGCGCGAGCAGGTCGCGGTGGAGGCCACGGCCCAGGACGTCGACCGCGCGGTGCGGGCCGCGCACGCCGCTCGCCCGGCCCTCGCCGACCGTGCGGTACGGGCCGCCCTGCTCCGTACCGCGGCCGGTCTCCTCGACGAGGCGGAGCGGCACGTCGTCGAGGCCGCCGACGCGGAGACCGCGCTCGGCCCGGTCCGGCTGACCGGCGAACTCGCCCGTACGACCGCCCAGCTCAGGGCGTTCGCGGACGTCGTCGACGAGGGCGCGTTCCTCGACATCAGGATCGACCACGAGGACGGCGCCAGGACGCCGCCCTGGCCCGACCTGCGCCGCTACAAGATCCCGCTGGGCGTCGTCGCCGTCTACGCCGCCAGCAACTTCCCGCTCGCCTTCTCGGTGCCCGGCGGCGACACCGCGAGCGCGCTCGCCGCGGGCTGCCCGGTCGTCGTCAAGGCGCACCCCGACCACCCCGCCACCTCCGAGCTCTGCGTGTCCGTGCTGCGCAGGGCGGCGGCCCAGGTCGGCCTGCCGGAAGACGTGGTGATCCTGCTCCACGGCTTCGACGCGGGCGTCGAGCTGGTCAAGCACCCACTGGTGGCGGCCGCGGGCTTCACCGGTTCGGTGCGCGGCGGCCGGGCGCTCTTCGACGCCGCGGCGGCCCGCCCCGTCCCGATCCCCTTCCACGGCGAACTCGGTTCCCTCAACCCGGTCGTGGTCACGCCGGCGGCCGTCGAGGAGCGGGCCGAGCAGATCGGCGCCGGGCTCGCGGGCTCCCTGACGCTGGGGTCGGGGCAGTTCTGCACCAAGCCCGGTTTCGTCCTGGCCCCGGCCGGTGAGGCCGGCGACCGGATGCTGAAGTCCCTGGCCGAGGCCGTCGGCGGCGCCGGTCCCGGCGTGATGCTCGACCACCGGATGCGGGACGCGTTCGTCTCCGGCGTACGGGAGCGGGCCGCGCTGCCGGACACCGAGGCCCCGGTGGCCCCGGGCGAGGGTGGCGAGCACGCGGTGAGCGCGGGGTTCCTGACCGTACCGGCGCGGCGGCTGGCCGCCGAAGGCGCGCACGACCTGCTCCTGGAGGAGTGCTTCGGGCCGGTCACCGTCGTCGCGCGCTACGACGACCCCGCCGAGATCACCGCCGTACTCTCCCGGCTGCCCGGCAACCTCACCGCCACCCTCCAGCTCTCCACGCAGGAGCTGGCGGGCGACGGGGACACCGGGCCGGGCCTGCTCGCGGAACTGACCCCGCTCGCCGGCCGCGTGCTGGTCAACGGGTGGCCGACGGGGGTCGCGGTCGCCCCCGCCCAGCACCACGGCGGCCCGTACCCGGCGACGACGTCCACGTCCACGTCGGTGGGCGCGACGGCCGTGGAGCGCTGGCTGCGGCCGGTCACCTACCAGTCGACGCCGCAGGCGCTGCTCCCGCCGGAGCTGCGCGACGACAACCCGCAGGGGCTGCCGCGGCGGGTGGACGGACGGCTGGAGTAGAGCCGGGGCCCCGCCCCGGACTTCGTTCCTCATTCCTCGATCGCCCGGCGGGCTGACAGCTGTCCGGAAGCGGCGTTGTCAAGCCCGTCCGGCGAGGGAGGGCCGGGACCCGGGGCGGACCCCCGCACCCGCCGGCGCCGGCCGCAGCCGGGTGAGCGTCGCCAGTGCCGTCGCCGCCAGCAGACCGGCGCTGATCAGCAGCGACGTACGCAGACCGGCCGCGAAGTCCCCGGCGGCCAGCGCGCCGAACCCCGCGATGCCGAGCCCGCCCGCGACCTGGCGGGCGGCGTTGAGCACACCCGCCGCGAGCCCCGCCCGCTCGGCGGGGACCGCCTCCATCATGGCGGCGGTCAGCGGCGGCAGGGCGAGCCCGACGCCCAGGCCCATCGGAACCAGCAGCACCGCCATCACCGGCAGCGCAGTGTCCGGGCCGACGAACAGCAGGGGCAGCAGCCCCGCGGCCGCGGTGGTCTGGCCGATGAGCATCGGACGGCGCGGGCCGTAGCGGTTCGCGAGCCTCCCCGATGCCAGGTTCACCACGGGGATCAGCCCGGTCAGGGGCAGGAACATCAGGCCGGCGCCCAGCGCCGACAGGTGGTGGACCTGCTGGAAGTACAGGCTGAAGACGAAGATCATCCCGTAGAAGGCGACGCTGCACGCCGAACCGGCCGCCACCGCCACCGCGACGACCGGGTTACGGAACAGGCCGAGCGGCACCACGGGATGCGACTGCCGCGCCTCCACGGCCACGAACACCGCCCCGGACACCACCGCGACCGCCGCCGCCACGAGGGCGACCGCCCCGCCCTCGATCACCGCGAAGGCCAGCGCGGCCAGCGCCACCACGGCGGTCAGCTGCCCGGGCAGATCCAGCGGCGCGGGCCGCCGCACCGAACGGGGCAGCCTGGCCGCCAGGACCAGGGCGGCCAGGCCCAGCGGCAGATTGATGAAGAAGATGCCGCGCCAGTCCCAGGCCGTGGTCAGCGCCCCGCCCGCGACCGGGCCCAGCGCCGCCGCCACGGTCCCGCCCACCGCCCACAGCGACACCGCGCGCGAGCGCTGCGCGGGATCGGCGTACGCCTGCCGTACGAGGGCGAGCGTCGTCGGCAGGATCACGGCGGCCGCGACACCCTGTACCACCCGCGCACCGACCAGGACCCCCAGGTTCGGGGCGAATCCGCAGGCCGCCGACGCGACGGTGAACACGGCGATGCCGGCCGCGTACGCCCTGGCGGCACCGATCCGGTCGGAGAACGCGCCGGTGGAGAGCAGCAGCGCCGCGAAGGCGAGGGTGTAGGCGTCCACGGCCCACTGGAGCCCGGCCATGCCGCCGCCCAGCTCGGCGCCGATCGACGGGAGCGCCACGTTCACCACCGAGGTGTCCAGGGTGATCAGCGCGAAGCCGAGCAGCGATGCGGTGAGGACGAGAACCGGGGAGGGGGCCAACCGGCCGCCGTCCCGCGGTGTTTGTGCGGATTCCTTCGTGTCCATGCGTCCAGCCTGTCGATCATGGCGGCAGTAGGGTAGTGGCCTGAATGCCATACGTCCGGAGGTTCTGGCCATGCAGTCGGCGCAGTCGGCGCAGTCGGTGCGGCGCGTCGCCGTGATCGTCGCCCCGCCCGTCGTCTCGATGTTCAATCTCGCCATCCCCGAGATGCTCTTCTCGAAGGCCGAGATCGACGGCGCGCCCGGTTACGAGGTCACGGCCTGCACCCCGGACCCCGGCCCCGTCACCACCACGGGCGGCCTCGACCTGTACGTACGGAGCGGACTCGACGCCGTCGACGCGGCCGGCACCGTCATCGTCGCGGGCGCCGGATCGCTGGAGGAGCCCGATCCGCGGATCGTGGCCGCCGTGCGCCGCGCCGCGGCCGGGGGCAAGCGCATCGCCTCCATCTGCACGGGGGCGTTCGTCCTCGCCGAGGCGGGGCTGCTCGACGGCAGGGCGGCGACGACCTACTGGGCGTACACCCGCGAACTCGGCGACCGCTACCCGGCCGTCGACCTCCAGGACGACGTCCTCTACGTCCAGGACGGCCCGTACATGACCTCGTCCGGCTACGCCGCCGGTATCGACCTGTGCCTGCACATCATCCGCACCGACTACGGCGCCGCCGTCGCCAATACGGTGGCCCGCCTCGCCCTCGTGGCTCCCGTACGCCACGGCGGCCAGACCCAGTTCACCGAAACCCCGCTGCCGCCCGAACGCGGCGCCTCCTTCGCCTGCACGCGCGCCTGGGCGATGCGCCACCTCGACGAGCCGCTCACCCTCGCGGACCTCGCCCGCCACGCGGGAGTCTCCGTACGCACCCTCTCGCGCCGCTTCCACGCCGAGACCGGAGTCAGCCCTCTCCAGTGGCTGCTGCATCAGCGCGTCGAGCGCGCCCGCGAACTGCTCGAAACCACCACGCTCCCCGTGGACCAGGTGGCCCGCGCCGGCGGACTCGGTACGGCCGACTCGCTCCGCCTCCACCTGCTGCGCAGGACCGGCCTGACGCCCAGCGCCTACCGGTCGGCCTTCAGCCGCCTGACCACGGCCACCGCTCACTGACCGCCGGCGGTCTCCGGCGGCTTCCGGTGGTCTCCGGCAGGCGCGCACCCGGTGCGTCTGCGCGGCATGCAAGCCGCTGAACCGTGTCTTCGGCGGGCCGAGTTGACCTCAACCAGAGTTGAGGTTGAAGGCTGTACCTGTGCCGCTCGGACAACGAGGACGGCACCCGGACAGCACCCGTCACCGCAAGAAGACGCACCATGAATCCGCAGGTCGCAGACGTCACGGTCCCGCAAGAAGAGGTGGACGCCATCGTCGCACCGGTCGCCGGAGCCGAAGACGCCCAGCAGAAGGGCCTGCCGGCCGAGTTCATGAGCGCATTCCGTGCGGACAGCTTCTGGACCACCGCACAT
The DNA here is from genome assembly GCF_053591575.1 of Streptomyces altiplanensis. Lineage (NCBI taxonomy): Bacteria > Bacillati > Actinomycetota > Actinomycetes > Kitasatosporales > Streptomycetaceae > Streptomyces > Streptomyces altiplanensis. Next base: position 87,097 of record NZ_JBSFUB010000013.1, read on the forward strand.
GGCAGGCGGCTGACCGGCTTCGAGAAGATCAATGCCTTCACCCACAAGGTGCTCCCCGGAACAGTCGACCAGCCGATAACGGCCACTTACGAAGCCGAGTACCTCTTGTTCATCCGCCCCGACATCGCCGCGGTCAAGGTCCGCCAGCGTCCGGTCACCCGCGACGGACAAGCCCTCGACGAGGTGTTCCGCGGCCAGGGCGACCCGGCCGCCCTGGTGGCCGGCCACCCCGATGCCGTCCCCGGCACCCCGCTGTACGTCCTGGCCGAGGACGACGGCGCACGGCGCATCGCCGCAGCCCAGAACACCAAGGTCATCGACCCGGAGACCCTCGCCGCGACCTGAGCACGCACCACGGCCCGGGCGGCATCCCAGGGGTACCGTTCTTCGTCTTCGGCCGGCGGTACGGGATCTCCGGCGGGCAGCCCGCCGAGGTCTTCACTCAGGCGCCGGGACAGGCTTGGGCGAGCCGTCTCGTCGGCAGCGGGAGCAACGCATAAGCGTTGCTTAGGGGTGTTCGTCAAATATGCTCAATGGACGGGGGGTTGGCGAGGCAGCAGAGTAGAGGGCATGGAGCCCCTTACTCTCACCGAAGCCGTAGGCGCCGAGTTCGCGCCGGAGACGACGTACCTCAACACCTCCACCTGCGGGCTGCTGCCCCGTCGCGGCGTCGAGGCCGTCAGGGCCGCGGCCGAGCTGAACGCGACCGGCAGCCCCGACGGCGGGAGCAGCTTCGACGCCGTGGCCGCCGCCCGCGCCTCCTTCGCGCGGCTCGTCGGCGTTCCCGGCGAGCGGGTCGCCCTCGGCAGCGCGGTGGCCGTCCATGTCGGGATGATCGCGGCCTCACTTCCCGCCGGTGCCGAAGTCCTGTGCGCCGAGGGCGATTTCGCCTCGGTGGTGAATCCGTTCGCGGTCCGCGGGGACCTCAAGATGCGGTACGTGCCGCTGGACACCCTGGCCGGGTCGGTGCGCCCGGAGACCACCCTGGTGGCCTTCTCCGCGGTGCAGTCCGCCGACGGACGCGTCGCCGACCTGGCCGCCGTACGGGCCGCCGCCGCCGTCCACGGCACCCGTACCCTCGTCGACGCGACCCAGGCGGCGGGCTGGCTGTCCTTCGACGCGGGGGACTTCGACTACACCGTCACCGGTGCCTACAAGTACCTGATGGCGCCGCGCGGCGTGTCGTTCCTCACCGTCGCCGAAGAGGCGCAGGAGGCCCTCACGCCGTTCCACGCGGGGTGGATGGCGGGCGAGGACATCTGGAGCAGCACGTACGGCCCCGTCGCGGAACTCGCCCGCAGCGCCCGCCGGTTCGACGAGCCGCCGCCCTTCCTGCCGTACGTCGGCGCCGAGCAGTCCCTCGCGCTCCTGGAGGAGATCGGCGTCGAGAACGTACGGGCCCACACCACCGCGCTCGCCGCCCGCTTCCGGGAGGGACTCGTCTCCCTCGGCCACGCGCCGGTTCCCGCCGACTCCGTGGTCGTCGCCACCCCGGGGCTCGCCCACCGGCTCGACGCGCTGACGGAGGCGGACATCGTCGTCTCCGTGCGCGCGGGGTACCTGCGCGCGTCCTTCCACCTCTACAACACCGGCGCCGATGTGGACCGGGCGCTGGACGTGCTCGCCGGCTGAAGCGCCGCCGGGGCGGCGGCGCACGTGGCCCGACGGGCGGCGAGAAGGGCTGCACCGGCTGTCCGGCTGTCCGGCGCCGGCCGTCCGCGGCGCCGGGACCGCCCGGAACACCTGGAGCAAGCGCGAGGCGGGCGGGACCGGTTCCACCGAACCGGTCCCGCCCGCCTGTCCGGGGGGCTCGCGCCACCCGGCCGCCCGTCTACTTCACCGGCGTGAAGTCCCTCGCCCCGATGAACTCCGGCCGCGGCACGGGCGCCGCGAACGGCTCGACCGCCGTGTTCTCCACGCTGTTGAAGACGATGAAGACATTGCTGCGCGCGTACGGCGTGATGTTGTCGCCCGAGCCGTGCATGCAGTTGCAGTCGAACCAGGTCGCCGAACCGGCCTTGCCCGTGAAGAGCCTGATGCCGTGCCGGTCCGCCATGCGCGTCAGCGCGGCGTCCGACGGCGTGCCGGCGTCCTGCATCTGGAGAGACTTCTTGTAGTTGTCCTTGGGCGTCTCGCCCGCGCAGCCCAGGAACTCCTTGTGCGACCCCGGCATGATCATCAGACCGCCGTTGGTGTCGTAGTTCTCGGTCAGCGCGATCGAGACGGACACGGTGCGCATGTTCGGCAGACCGTCCTCGGCGTGCCAGGTCTCGAAGTCCGAGTGCCAGTAGAAGCCCGAGGCCCCGAAGCCCGGCTTGACGTTGATCCGCGACTGGTGGACGTACACGTCCGAGCCGAGGATCTGGCGGGCCCTGCCGACCACCCGCGGGTCGCGCACCAGCTGCGCGAAGACCTCACTGATGCGGTGCACCTCGAAGACCGACCGTACGTCCTGGGACGTGGGCTCGATGATCGAGCGCTCGTCCGCCCGCACCTGCGGGTCGGCGACCAGCCGGTCCAGCTCGGCCCGGTAGAGCGACACCTCGTCCGGGGTGATGAGCTGGTCGACGGTGAGGAAACCGTCCCGCTCGAAACCCATGAGTTCGGCGGGCTCGATGGGTCCCGGCGCGCCGGGCGCGGACCAGACGACCGGGTCCTGGCGGGGGGTGGTCACCTCGGCGGCGCCGCGCGTCGGGTAGAGGTCGGCGCGGGGGGTCTCGGTGCGCGGGGTCAGTACGTCGGTCATGGTTCAGACCTCCTCGGTCAGCAGCGGGTAGACACCGTTCTCGTCGTGGTCCTCCCGTCCGGTGACGGGAGGGTTGAAGACGCACACGCAGCGGAAGTCGGTCTTGGGACGCATGGTGTGGCGCTCGTGGCCGTCCAGCAGGTACATCGTGCCCGGCGTGATCCAGTGGGTCTCGCCGGTCTCGTCGTTGGTGAGTTCGGCCTCGCCCTCCGTGCACAGGACGGCCTCGATGTGGTTCGCGTACCACATCGACGTCTCCGTACCCGCGTACAGCACGGTCTCGTGGAGCGAGAAGCCGACCTTCTCCTTGGCGAGCACGATGCGCTTGCTCTCCCAGGTGCCGGAAGCGGCCTTCACATGGCGGTCGGTGCCTTCAATGTCCTTGAACGATCGGACGATCACGGTGAGTCGAGCCCTTCTGTGGTACTGCGATGAAACGGTCGGGCTGCCTCGCGGACGGGCTGCCTCGTTGGTCGGACGGCCTCGTTGGTCGGGCGGCCTCGCGGTCAGGCGGTCTCGCGGACGGAGCGGGCCAGGATGCGCAGCCCCTCGTCCAGTTCGTCGGGGGAGATGGTGAGCGCCGGCAGCAGCTTCACGACCTCGCTCTGGGGACCCGAGGTCTCCAGCAGCATGCCGAGCTCGAAGGCGCGGCGGCAGACCGCCGTGGCGCGCTCCTTGTCGGCGAACTCCAGGCCCCAGACCAGGCCCCGGCCCCGGAAGGAGGCCCCGGCCCCGTCGTTCTCGTCGACGATGGCCAGCAGCGCGCGCTCGACCTGCTCGCCGCGGGTGATGGTCTGCTTCTCCATCTGGCCGTCGGCCCAGTAGGCGTTGAGCGCGGCGGTGGCGGTGACGAACGCGGGGTTGTTGCCGCGGAAGGTGCCGTTGTGCTCGCCCGGCTCCCAGATGTCCAGCTCGGGCTTGAACAGGCACAGCGACATCGGCAGGCCGTAACCGCTGATGGACTTCGACAGGGTGACGATGTCCGGCGTGATGCCGGCCTCCTCGAAGGAGAAGAAGCCGCCGGTGCGGCCGCAGCCCATCTGGATGTCGTCGACGATCAGCAGCATGTCCTGGCGGTGGCACAGATCCTGGAGCGCGCGCAGCCACTCGGCGCGGGCGACGTTGATGCCGCCCTCGCCCTGCACCGTCTCGACGATCACCGCGGCGGGCTTGTTGAGGCCGGACCCCTGGTCCTCCAGCAGCCGCTCGAACCACAGGAAGTCCTCGACGGTGCCGTCGAAGTAGTTGTCGAACGGCATCGGCGTGCCGTGTACGAGCGGGATGCCGGCGCCGGCCCGCTTGAACGCGTTGCCGGTGACGGCGAGCGAACCCAGCGACATGCCGTGGAAGGCGTTGGTGAAGGACACGACCGACTCGCGGCCCTTGACCTTGCGGGCCAGCTTCAGCGCGGCCTCGACGGCGTTGGTACCGGTCGGGCCCGGGAACATCACCTTGTACGGCAGGTCGCGCGGCCGCAGCACCACGTTCTGGAAGGTGTCCAGGAAGGCGCGCTTCGCGGTCGTCGCCATGTCGAGGCCGTGGGTGATGCCGTCGCGCTCGATGTAGTCGATCAGCGCCCGTTTCAGTACCGGGTTGTTGTGACCGTAGTTGAGTGACCCGGCGCCGGCGAAGAAGTCGAGGTAGGTATGGCCGTCCTCGTCGTGGAGGTGGCTGCCCTGCGCGCGGTCGAAGACGGCCGGCCAGCCGCGGCAGTAGCTGCGTACCTCGGATTCCAGGGTCTCGAAGACGCTCAGGGCGGGAGGGGTGATGGTCACAGCGGTCTCCTGGGAGAGAAGAAAGGGGAGGAAAGTCGGGAAGGGCGGATCAGGCAGCGAGAGGGCCGATGCGGTACAGCACCTCGGGCAGGTGCGTGTCCTCGGGGAACAGCTTGCCGTCGAAGAGCACTTCGCGTTCCAGGGGCGCCCCGCGGCGCTCGGCGTACGAGGTGAACAGCCGGTTGGAGGCGGTGTTGTCCGGGGTCACGGTCGTCTCGATCACCTTCACCCCCTGGTGCGTGGCGACCTTCTCGGTCAGCGCCTCCAGGAGCGTGCCGGCCAGCCCGCGGCCGCGGTGGGCGTGGTCGACTGCGACCTGCCAGACGACGAGGGTCTCGGGGCGCTCGGGGCGTACGTAGCCGGTGATGAACGCGATCGGCTCGCCCCCGGGGACGTCCCGGGCCACGACCGAAGTCGCCGCGAAGTCGCGGCACCACAGCAGATAGCTGTACGAGGAGTTGAGGTCCAGGACCTTGGAGTCGCGGGCGATGCGCCAGATCGCGGCTCCGTCCTCGACTCGCGGAGCTTCGATCTGCAGGAATTCGCTTCGGGTCCGTGCAAGGTCTGCTTGTGCGGCGGTCATGCGGATGCAATTTACCCAGCGAATTCAAAAAATGCATCGTGGGTGGGGGTTGGGTGGAAGGGGAACCTGTGTTATCGCGCGGGCGCGCACTTCGCGCGAGCAGACTGTAAATCCGGGCGATTTGGTGGGAAATTACCGGTCAAATCACCCGTGATGTGGGGTCGATCACACCCTAGAAACCGCCCGGTCTTTGCTTGAAATCTCCACGTTTAGAGTCGGGGTGAGCGGGCATAAGAAAACGGGAAGCTGCGCTGATAAAGGCAGCTTCCCGTTATCGGGAGTTCATTTAATTCGGGGAATCTATTCGCCGGGCCAGGTTTCCGTAACGGCCTTTCGGGCAGCTTCGAAGTCGACCTGCCTTCCCGATTCGCTCAGTGCCGCGCCCAGCGCGCCGAGCGACGACTGGACCACGCCCCGTGTGGCATCGATGCCGTAGTGATTGACCCGGATCATCTCCTTGGACAGCGCACCGCCGCCCGCGATCAACGGCAGCGACGGGTCGGCGGCCAGCGCCTTCGCCACCACCTCGGACGCGTTCACCCCGGCGGGGACGCGCAGCGTCGTGGCCACCGGCGCGGCGTCGCGCGCCGCGTGGACGTACGGCTCCAGGCCGCCGCCCAGCGCGATCGCACCCGCGCGCGTGGCCGAAGCCGCGGCGCGGTGCCTGGCCATCAGCACGTCGAGACCTTCCGCTTCGATGCGCTCCACGCACGCCTCCAGCGCCAGCATCTCCAGCTGCGCGGGCGCGTGCAGCAGCGCCTTGCGGCCGCCGTCGATCCACCGCTCCTTCCAGTCCAGGAGGGAGAGGTACGAACGGCGCGGAGCGGCCGGATTGGCGGCCATCCGCTCCCAGGCGCGCTCGCTCACCGAAACCGCCGAGACGCCGGCCGGGCCGCCCATCGCCTTCTGTGCGCCGATCACGCACAGGTCCACGCCCCACGCGTCGGGCAGCAGCGGCTCCGCGCCCACCGAGGCGACCGCGTCGAGCATGAAGAGGGCGCCGTGGGCCCGTACGACCTCACCGATCTCCGCGACCGGGTTCGTGTTGCCGGTCGCGGCCTCCGCGTGCACCAGCGAGACGAAGTCGATCTCCGGGTGCTCGTCGAGCGCCTGCCCGATCTGCTCGGCGGTGACCGCCGTGTGGAACGGGACGGCCAGGTCGAAGACCGCCGCGCCGCAGTCGCGCAGCCAGTTCCCGAAGGTCTGCCCGTACGGCCCGGTCACCACGTTCAGCGCGGCCGAGCCGGGACGGGCGCCGCCGCGGATGCAGCCTTCGAGGGGAAGCAGCGCCTCGCCCTGCATGATGACCACGTCCTGCTCGGTGGAGAGCAGCGAGGCGACCCGGCGTTCGATGGCCGCGAAGTGCGCGGCGGTCAGCGGGGCCAGGTCCAGAAGCGGATGTGTCACGGCGGAGCTCTCTTCGGATCAGTGTTCGGTCTCTCCCGGCCGAGCGTAGTCGCCCCCTCGTAGAGTGCTGCGCATGAGTGATCACACGGTGCTGCGGGTGAGGGGACGGGTGCTCGCGGGGCCCGACGACGTACGGGACGGGCTGTGGGCCGTGGACGGCAGGATCACGTACGAACGGCCCGCCGGCGTACGTGACGCGCAGGTCGTCGAGGGATGGGCGCTGCCCGGTCTGGTCGACGCGCACTGCCACGTCGGGCTCGACCGGCACGGCCCGGTCGACGAGGCCACCAGTGAGAAGCAGGCGATCACCGACCGGGAGGCGGGCACGCTGCTGATCCGCGACGCCGGGTCGCCGTCCGACACCCGCTGGATCGACGACCGCGTCGACCTCCCGAAGATCATCAGGGCGGGCCGGCACATCGCCCGTACCCGTCGCTACATCCGTAACTTCGCCCATGAGATCGAGCCCGGAGACCTCGTCGCGTACGTCGCGCGGGAGGCCCGGCGCGGCGACGGCTGGGTCAAGCTCGTCGGCGACTGGATCGACCGGGAGACCGGGGACCTGGGCGCGTGCTGGCCGCGCGGCGAGGTCGAGGCGGCCATCGCCGAGGCGCACCGGCTCGGCGCCCGGGTCACCGCGCACTGCTTCGCCGAGGACTCGCTGCGCGACCTCGTCGAGGCGGGCATCGACTGCATCGAGCACGCCACGGGCCTGACCGAGGAGACCATTCCGCTCTTCGCCGAACGCGGGGTCGCGATCGTGCCGACCCTGGTCAACATCGCGACGTTCCCGCACCTCGCGGACGGCGGCGAGGCGAAGTTCCCGCGCTGGTCGGCGCACATGCGGCAGCTGTACGAGCGCCGGTACGACACGGTGCGCGCGGCGTACGACGCGGGCGTGCCCGTCTTCGTCGGTACGGACGCGGGCGGTTCGCTGGCCCACGGCCTGGTGGCGGACGAGGTCGCCGAACTCGTGAAGGCGGGCATCCCGGCCCTGGACGCGCTGTCGGCGACGGCGTGGGGGGCGCGTGAATGGCTCGGGCGCCCCCTGCTGGAGGAGGGCGCCCCCGCCGACCTGGTGGTGTACGACGAGGACCCGCGTGCGGACGTGCGCGTACTGGCGGCGCCGCGGCGGATCGTCCTGAACGGGCGGATCGTCGGCTGACGGGAACGGACGGAAACAGGCGGGTACGGACAGGAACAGGCGGGAGCTGACGGGAACGGACGGGCGCTGAGGGGAACGTCCGTGCCCGGAGACCTGGTGGATTCGAATGCGGACTCGGAAACCCCCCTTTGGAGTGAACTGACTCCGGGTAGCTGACCGTTCACCCGAAGTGCGTAAGGATTCCCGTGTCTCAGCCGCCGGCGCCCGCGTGTCCCCGTGGAGTGCGCCGGGCGGCGCCGTGTCACTTGTGGGGGTTCCACCACCTTGAACAGCACCATCTTCAGCATGCCCGCACGCCGGTCCGCAGCCGCCGCGGCGGCCCTCGCGCTGGCCGCGGGCCCCGCCGCCCTGCTCGCCGCCGCTCCGGCGGCGCACGCCACCGAGGGCGGCGGCGAGGGGAGGGCGAGCGCCGTCGTGCTCCGTACCGGACTCGACGTGTCCCTGCTCAACAAGAGCGTCCATGTGCCGCTCACGACCACCCTCAACGAGGTGAACGCCCCGGCGAGCGCGGAGAAGACCGCGCTGACGGTCCGGTTGGACGGCGTGGAACAGGGCAGGCCGGTCAGCGTACTGCGCGCCGACGTGGCCACGGCGAAGGCGACGGCCGACGCGCACAAGGCCGAGGGCTACACCAACCTCGCCCACGCCAAGGTGCATGTGCCGGGGCTGCCGCTGCTCTCGCTCATCGAGGTCGAGAAGGTCACGTCGAAGGCGCTGTGCGAGGCGGGCAGGCAGCCCGTCGCCGAGTCGAACGTGCTCGGAGCGGTGACCGTGCTCGGCAGGAAGGTCACGCTGTCGGCGGGCGGGCCGACGCGGGTCGACGTGCCCGCCGTGGGCGTGGTGACGCTCGACCTGTCGAAGACGCACACCACCTCGCGTACCGCCGCGGCCACGGCGCTCGAACTGAAGGTGTCGGTGAATCCGCTGAAGCTGAACGTCGCCGAGGTCGAGGGCACGGTGACGCTGGCGGGAGCGACGTGCGAGTCGCCGAAGCCGCCCAAGGCTCCGGCGGCGGTGGAGAGTCCGGCGGTGGAGAGTCCGGCGGTGGAGAGTCCGGCGGAGGAGAAGCCCGCGGAGGAGAAGCCGGCGGCGGAGAAGCCGAAAGAGGCCCCGGCCCCGGACGTGAAGCCCCGGACGGCGGCCGAGGCGAACCTCGCCGAGACCGGCGGCGACTCCACGACGCCGTACCTGGCGGGCGGTGCGGCCCTGCTGTTGGCGGCCGGCGCCGGCGCCCTGGCGGTGGCCCGCACCCGCCGCGCCCGTAACCGGGCCTGACGGCAGGGGCCTTCGCCCCTGACCCCTGACCCCGGGCCCCTGCCTGTCCTCTCGCCCCCGGCCCCGTTTCCCGGCCCCGCCCGCCGGACGGACTGAAAACCGCCGCACACGGCGGTGCCGAGCCCGTCCTGCGGGCGAGGACGTGCCCGCAGGGCGCCGGGGGCCGGGGAGGGGCCGCGGTCAGCGCGCGACCAGCGTCAGCGCCTGGTCCAGCGCCTGGAGGAACCGGCCGGTCGTGACCCGGTCGCGCACCGCGAGCCGCAGCCACTGCGGCCCGAGCCCCGGGAACGTGTCCCCCCGCCGCACCGCGAAGCCCAGCCCCCGCAGGCGCAGCCGCACCTCGTCGGCCCGTTCCATCCGTACGAGGACGAAGGGACCCTCGGCCGCCTCCACCACCCGCACCTCCTCGAACTCCGCCAGACCGGCCAGCAGATGCGCCCGGTCGGCGGCCACCTGCCGCGCCGCCCGCGTCGCCTCCGCGAGCGCCGCCGGCGCCACGCACGCCTCCGCGGCGGTCAGCGCCGGCGTCGACACCGGCCACAGCGGCTGCGCCCGCTCCAGCGCCGCGACCGTCTCCGGGTCGGCCAGGACGTATCCGATGCGCAGTCCGGCGAGGCCCCACGTCTTGGTGAGGCTGCGCAGCACCACCAGGCCGGGTACGTCCGTACGCCCCGCCAGTGCCTGCGGCTCGCCCGGCACCGCGTCCATGAACGCCTCGTCGACCACCAGCGTCCGTCCCGGACGCGCGAGCCGGACGACGGCCTCCGCCGGGTGGAGCACGGACGTGGGGTTGGTCGGGTTGCCGATCACCACCAGGTCGGCGTCCTCGGGGACGGCCGCCGGATCCAGCCGGAAGCCGTCCTCCTCGCGCAGTAGCACCCGCCCGACCTCGTGCCCCACGTCACGCAGCGCCGCCTCCGGCTCCGTGAACTGCGGGTGCACGACGACGGGCCGGCGCACCGCGAGCGCGCGCGCGAGCAGCACGAACGCCTCCGCGGCGCCCGCCGTCAGCAGCACCCGCTCCACCGGCAGCCCGTGCCGCCGCGCCACCGCCGCGCGCGCGGCCCGCCCGTCCGGGTAGGCCGCGAGCGTGTCCAGGGACGCGGCGACGCGGGCCTTGAGCCAGGCCGGGGGAGTGTCCGCCCGTACGTTGACCGCGAGGTCGGTCAGATCACCCCCGCGGACCTCGGCGTCCCCGTGGTGACGCAGGTCGTGAGCGGTGTCAGTGGGCGTGCGCATGGTGGTGCCCGTGCCCATGTCCATGTCCATGTCCGTGCCCGTCGTCGTCGGGGTGGAAGTGCGGCTGCTGCGGCGCCCCCACCTTGTCCTCGAAGCCGGGCAGGGCGATGCGGTAGACGCAGGAGTCGCAGTTCATGCGCAGGTCGCCCTTGACGGCTTCCTGGTAACGCTCCATCACGAGGTCCATCAACTCCTCGGTGGGGCCGATCACATCGGCCGAACGCACCCCGGTCTCCGGGTGCGCCCCGGCCCAGTCCTGCGTCTGCCGCCGCACCCGGTCCGGCAGGATCCCGGTGAAGAGGAAGTACGGCAGGACCACGATGTGCTTGGCCCCCAGCTTCGTGCAGCGGTCGAGTCCGCTCGGTACGTCGGGCGCGGCGAGTGAGACGAACGCGGTTTCCACACCCGCGTACCCGCGTCCCTCCCAGAACAGTCGCGCCGCCTTGTGCACCTCGGCGTTGGCGTCCGGGTCGGTGGAGCCGCGCCCCACGAGCAACACGGTCACCTCGGAGCGGTCCAGGTCACCGAGCACCTCGTCGACCCGCCGCTCCAGCACGGCCAGCAGGCCCGGGTGCGGACCGAGCGGGCGGCCGTAGGTGTACGAGATCCCGGGGTGGCGCTCCTTCTCGCGGGTCAGCGCCGCCGGTATGTCGCCCTTGGCGTGCCCCGCGGAGACCAGCATCAGGGGAACGGCCGCGAAGCGCGTGACGCCCCGCTCGACCAGACCGGCGACGGCGTCGCCGAGCGGCGGCGGGGACAGCTCGATGAAACCGCCGGCGACGGGCAGTCCGGGGTGACGCCTGCCCAGTTCCTCGACGAAGTCGCGGAACGCTCCGGCTCCGGCGTCGTCGCGGGTGCCGTGGCCGGCGATGAGCAGTGCGGGCGCGGTGGTCACGCTTTCTCCTTGGTGAGGGGGGTGTAGAGCAGGGCGTTCAGCGCGGCCGCTGCGACCGCCGAACCGCCCTTCTCCGAAACATTGCTGACGGCCGGCAGTCCGCTCTCGCGCAGCGCCGCCTTGGACTCGGCCGCCCCGACGAAGCCGACGGGCAGCCCGATGACGAGCGCGGGCTCGGCGTCCAGGAGCAGCAGCTCCTCCAGTGCGGTGGGCGCGCAGCCGATCACCCACAGGGCGCCGGGCCCGACCTGCTCGTACGCCAGCCTGATCGCGTGGGCGCTGCGGGTCAGTTCCGGGCCCGCCTCCGCCTCCTTCAGCCGGCACACGGTCTCGCGCCGGGTGATGCCCGCCGCGACCATCTCCACGTCCACGACGACCGGCGCACCGGCGTGCAGTGCGGCGTGCGCGGTCTCCAGCGTGCGCTCGTCGCAGACCAGGTCGGTGGCGTACTCCAGATCCGCCGCGGAGTGGATGACCCGCTCCACGACGGCCCGCGTCAGCGGCGCGAAGTGCGACGTGTCGAGGCGGGAGCGCAGGCGCCGGAAGGACTCCTGCTCGATGGGGTGGACGATCCTGTCCGTGGTCTTCGTGGTGTTCGTCGTCATCACGAACCCTCCGTCTGCCAGCGGTAGCCGCGCGGCGTCACCATGCGGCCCGCGATCTCGCGGGCGGCGGTGTTGCCGACGACCACGACGGTCATCATGTCGACGGTCGCCGGGTCGAGCGCGGCGAGCGTGGTGAGGCGGCTCGTGCCGTCCGGGCGCGAGGCGTTGCGTACGACACCGACGGGTGTCGTGGGCTCGCGGTGCTCCGCGAGGATCGACAGCGCCTTGGGGAGCTGCCAGTCACGGCCCCGGCTGCGGGGGTTGTAGAACGTCACGACGATGTCGGCCTCCGCCGCGGCCCGTACGCGCCGCTCGATGACCTCCCACGGCGTGTGCAGGTCGGAGAGGCTGATCGAGACGTGGTCGTGGCCGAGCGGGGCGCCCAGGATCGCGGCGGCGGCGAGCGCCGCCGTCACCCCCGGTACGCCGACGACGTCGATGTCGTCGCTCGCCTCGGCCAGCGCGGGCGACGCCATGGCGTATACGCCCGCGTCCCCCGACCCGATCAGCGCGACCGCGTGCCCGGCGCGGGCCTCCGCGACGGCGGTACGGGCCCGCTCCTCCTCGGCGCCCAGCCCCGACTCCAGGACGCGCGTCCCCGGCCGCAGCAGGTCGCGGATCTGGTCGACGTACTGGTCGAGCCCGACGAGCACCGAGGCCCGCCGGATCTCCTCGCGGGCGCGCGGCGTCAGCAGATCGCGGGCGCCGGGCCCGAGCCCGACGACCGCGAGCCGTCCGCGCGGCCGCCTGCGCACGACGGCGCAGGTGGCCATCGCCGCCCGCCCCTCGGGGGCCGACTTCCGCTTCGGTACGAGGAGTTCGCCCCCGCCGGCGAGCGCCGCGGCCTCCGCCACGGAGGGCGTCCCGACGGCGGCGAGCGGAGCCCCCGAGGGGTTCGGCACGTCGATACGGGCCAGCTCCTCGGCGGCGTACGTCTCCAGCGGCACGCCGAGCCGGGCCGCCGCCTCCACGATCCCGGCCTCGCCGGCCTTGGCGTCGACGGTCGCGAGCGCGGCGACGGACCGCACCGAGAGCCCGGCGTCCGCCAGCGTCTCCTCGACGAGCCCGGACACCTCGTCGGCGGAGGCGCCCCTGCTGGCTCCCACGCCGACCACCAGGGACGGCGGCCGCAGCACGACCTCCCGGTCCCCGATGCCGACGAGCCGGTCGGTGACGCGCAGCACGGCGGGCCCGGCCGTCCCCCGCTCTTCCACGGGCCCGGCAGCGGCCGAGGCCGCCTCCGCGAGGACACCGGCCGCGACGGTCGCGGCCATGGCGCCGGGCAGCCCTCCCACGGGCACGGCGGCGGCAGCGGCCGCCTCGGCCATGCCCACCTCCGTCCCGGCGATCTCCGCGCCGTCGGCCCGCTCTGCGTCCCCGGCTCCGGCGAGCTCCGCGCCGCCGGCGCCCGGCGTCCGGCCGTCACCCGCCGCCGCGTCCACCGTCGCGTCCGCCGGCGCCACATTCGCCGGCAGCGGCGGCAGCGGCCACACCGCGTCCGCCGCCAGCGTGACCGGGTCGCCGTCCAGGACCGCCCGGGTCACGGCGGCCGTGGCGCCCTCGACGGGCCAGCCCAGCGTGTCCAGGCCCGGCACGTCCGTGGCGTCCGTCGCCGTCGTGATCACCGGGGCGCAGCCCAGCACCCCCGACACCGCGAGCGCCAGTTCGTTCGCGCCGCCGCCGTGGCCGCCCAGGAGCGACACCGCGTGGCGCTGCGCCTCGTCGACGCAGACGACACCCGGGTCGGACGCCTTGTCCGCGAGGAGCGGGGCGACCAGCCGTACGACCGCGCCCGTCGCGAGGAAGCACACCAACTGCTCGCACTCCGCGAAGGCGCGCCCGACCGCCTCCCGCACCGGGCCGTCGTACACCTGCGTACGGCCGGGCCAGGCCGCGGCCAGCCGGTCGCGGGCCACGGCGCCTGCCGCCGTGGCGGAGATGAGGCCGATCACTGAACTGCTCCTTCACTTGCCGGTTCCGCGGGGCGGTGGCCCCACAGCAGAAAGACAGGGTTGGCGGCCGCGAGCCGGGTCACGTCCCCGGGCAGCGGCGCGAGCCGCGACGACTGCAGCAGTACGCCCTCGGGTTCGAACCCGGCGGACGCGAGCGCCGCCCGTACCGCCGGCACCCGGTCGAGCGCCGCCAGCGCGACCACGACCGTGCGCCGGGCCCGCCGCGCGCACGCCGCGACGATGGCGGGCAGCTCGCCCCCGCCGCCGCCGACGAACACCGCGTCGGGATCGGGCAGCCGGGACAGCACCGCCGGCGCCGCGCCGTGCACGGTCTGTACGTCGACCCCGTGCGCGGCGGCGTTCGCCCGGACGCGCTCCACACCGTCGGAGGTCTTCTCCACGGCCACCGCGGCCGCCCCCAGCCGCGCGCACTCCACCGCCACGGACCCCGACCCCGCCCCGACGTCCCACACCAGGTCGCCCAGGCGCGGACCGAGCCGGGCGAGCGCCAGCGCCCGTACCTCGAACTTCGTGATCATCGAGTCGCGGTGCTCGAACGCGGCCTCGGGCAGCGCCCACCGGCCGGGCCCGCCGCCCCGCCCCGCGACCGTCCGCTGCGCCGGCGCCAGCGCCCGCGACTCGTCCAGGCACACGACGACGCTGACCGCCGCCGGCCAGTCGCGCGCCGCCGCCTCGCCGGGGGAGAGCCGCTCGACGCTCTCGCCCCCGGCGGGATCGCCGAGCGCGGACGCGACGACGAGGGTGCGCGGAATGCCGGTACGGGCCAGGGCGGCGCCCAGCTCGGCGGGCCCGGCGCCGGGCCCGGTCAGGACGGCCGTCTTGGGGTGCGCACGGCACACGTTCACGGCGGTCCGCAGCTCCCGCCCGTGCGCGCTGACGACGACCGCGTCGTCCCACGGCAGCCCGAGGCGCGCGAACGCGACCGCGACGGAGGGCGTCCCCGGGCGTACGTCCAGCGCGTCCGCCCCGAACCGCTCGGCCAGCGCCCGTACGATCCCGAAGAACCCGGGATCCCCGGAGGCCAGCACCACGACCCCGGCGTCCGCGCGGTCCGCCCGCCCGGCCAGGTGCTCCGCGACCGCGTCCAGCGCGGGCGCGAGCGGCCCGAGCACCACCCGGGTCACGCCGTCGGGCAGTCCGGCGGCGTCCAGATGGCGTCGGCCCCCGACGACGAGCCCGGCGGCGTCCAGCGCCGTACGGGCGCCGGGGGCCAGGGGCGCGCCCGTTCCCGTACCGACAACAGTGATCATGACCCGGACTTCTCCGCACTCGCTTCACTCATGTCCGCGGACTTCTGCGCAGCGCGCAGCGCCGCCCGCGCGGTGCGGTCGGCCCGCCGGAACCCGTGGAAGTGGCCGGGGTGGTAGAGGTGCGAGCGCGTACCGGACGCGGAGAGCGCCGGGCCGACCAGGAAGAGCGTGTGCTTCCAGAGCTTGTGCTCCTTCACGGTCTCCTCCAGCGTGGCGACGGTGCACCGCAGCACCAACTCCTCCGGCCAGGTGACCTGGTACGCGATGACGACCGGCGTGTCCGTCGGATAGCCGCCCTCCAGCAGCTCCGCCGTCAGCTGCCCGGACCGGGCGGCCGACAGGAAGACCGCCATCGTCGTGCCGTGCCGCGCGAACTCCCGCACCTCCTCACCGGGCGGCATCGGCGTCTTGCCGCCGCCCAGACGGGTCAGGATCACGGACTGCGCGACCTCGGGAATCGTCAGCTCGCGCTGCGCGATCGCGGCGACCGCCGAGAACGACGAGACGCCCGGCACGATCTCGACGTCCAGGCCGAGTTCCGCACACCGGTCGACCTGCTCCTGCGTACCGCCCCACAGGGCGGGGTCACCGGAGTGCACGCGGGCCACCTTCAGCCCGTCCCGCAGCGCCCGCCCGTACACCGCGACGACGTCCTCCAGGGACATCGCGGCGGAGTCGAGGATCTCGGCGCCCTCGCGCGCGTGCTCCAGGATCTCGGCCTGTACCAGGCTCGCCGCCCAGATCACGACGTCGGCGTCGGCGATGGCGCGCGCGGCACGGAAGGTCAGCAGGTCGGCGGCGCCGGGCCCGGCGCCGACGAAGGTCACCTTGCCGGTGGGGGCATCGGCCATGAGTGGGGGTCCTCTCGGGATTCACAGGATTCAGGGGGTTCAGGGGATTCGGGGGGCGAAGACGGGCGCGATCACGGATGTGCGCGGCAGGGGCTCAATCGACCGGCAAGGGCACATGGCGGTGTTCGTCGCGCCCGGCGCGGGCGAGGGGCGCGTGCCCCGGGACGGGCCGACGGCAGCGGCGGCGACGGCCGGCCACCGCCCGACGGCCGGCACCGCGACCGGTGCGGCCCTCGTCCGGCCGCTGGTGGGCATCGCGCACCGGGCTCACAGCTTGCCCCCGCGACCGCCGTCACGCCGCGCGGGCGCGATGAGCGTGGAGAGGTACGGCAGAGCCCCGTCCTCCTCCAGCTCGGCGGCGGGCCGGATCGATTCCCCGGGCAGCCCGAGCGCCGATCCCCACACCGCGTCCTCGGTACGTCCCGTCTCGCGCAGCGCGGTCGCCACCTCGCCCGCCAGCCGGCCGAACTTGTACGCCACGACCGTCCCGGGCCCCTCCAGGGCCTCCTTGAGCACGGCGGCCCCGGCGGTCACGGGAACGAGCGTC
The DNA here is from genome assembly GCF_053591575.1 of Streptomyces altiplanensis. Lineage (NCBI taxonomy): Bacteria > Bacillati > Actinomycetota > Actinomycetes > Kitasatosporales > Streptomycetaceae > Streptomyces > Streptomyces altiplanensis. Next base: position 103,408 of record NZ_JBSFUB010000013.1, read on the forward strand.
AGCGGCTCGGTCCCCTCCGTCAGCACGGCCCCGCTGCGGGCGGCCAGATCCTGCATGGCGGTGATGCCCGGGACGGTCACCACGTCGGTCCCCGGCACCAGGCCGCTGATCGTCTGCGCGAGATAGGTGAACGTCGAGTAGACGTTGGGGTCACCGATCGTCGCGAACGCCACCGAGCCGTGCGCCCGCAGCAGTTCGGCGACCCGCGCCCCGGCCGCGTCCCAGGCGGCCTCGCGCCGCGACCGGTCCTCGCGCTCGTTGAGCGCGAAGACGACCCGGACGACCTTCGCCGCATCGACGTAATGCAGCACGGTCGCCTCGGCACGCCCGCGTTCGCCGCTGTCCATCACCGGAACGACCACGACAGCCGCGTCCCGCAGGGCATTGACGCCCTTCACGGTCACCAGCTCGGGATCGCCGGGCCCGACACCGACACCGGTCAGTTTCGTGCTCGTCCTGCTCGTCCCGCTCATCCCGCACACCTCTCGACGAATCTCCTGGCCATGCCCGGCTCGGCGGCCCAGTGGGTGTGCAGGTAACTCGCGTGCACACCCTGTTGTACAAACCCTTCGACCCGCCGCTCGGGCAGGTGCATCCCCCAGGCGGGGGCCGGACCCGCCGCGGGCTCGATCACCGTCCGGTGGAACTCGTGTCCCCGCAGCCGGGTCCCGACGGCGGCCAGCGAGCTCTCGGAGACCGCGACCGCCTCGCGGTACCCCAGCGTCAGCCGCTGCGACATCCGCGCCTCTCCGTCGAGAACGCCGCACATGGGCTGTCCGTCGAGGGACCGCGAGAGGTAGAGCAGCCCGGCGCACTCGGCGGCGACGGGCGCCCCGGACGAGGCCAGTCCGGCAACGGCCCTGCGCAACGGCTCGTTACCGGACAGCTCAGGTGCGTACACCTCGGGAAACCCGCCGCCGATGACGAGACCGCGCGTCCCCTCGGGCAGCCGCTCGTCCCGGAGCGGATCGAACGGCACGACCTCGGCGCCGGCGGCGCGGAGCAGTTCGCTGTGTTCGGCGTACGAGAAAGTGAACGCGGCCCCGGACGCGACGGCGACCACCGGCCGCCCGACCACCGATCGCCCGCCCACCTGCTGCCCGCTCGCCGCGCCCGCGACCTCCTCCGCCGCGTCCCACGCGTCCACACCGAGTTCCGGCGCGCTGCGCGCCAGGGCCAGCAGCGCGTCCAGGTCACAGCCCGCCCGCACCTGCTCCGCCAGCGCCGCGACCGCGTCGACCGCCTCCGCCCGCCGCTCGGCCACCGGCACCAGACCGAGGTGGCGCGAGGGCGTCCGCACCTGCTGGGCCCGCCGCAGCGCGCCCAGCACCGGCACCCCCGACTCGTCCAGCGCCTCCCGCAGCAACTCCTCGTGCCGCGCGGACCCCACCTTGTTCAGGACCACGCCCCCGATCCGCACCTCCGGATCCCAGGACGCGAACCCGTGCACCAGCGCCGCCACCGACCGCGACTGCGACGAGGCGTCGACGACGAGCACCACCGGAGCCCGCAGCACCTTCGCGATCTGCGCGGTGGACGCCAGCTCGCCCTGCCCGGAAGCACCGTCGTACATCCCCATCACGCCCTCGACGACGGCGACGTCGCACCCGGCCGCACCGTGCGCGAAGAGGGGCGCGATCAGCTCCGTACCGCACAGGTACGCATCGAGGTTCCGCCCCGGCCGGCCGGTGGCCAGCGCGTGGTATCCGGGGTCGATGTAGTCGGGTCCGACCTTGTGCGGCGAGACGGCGAGCCCGGCCGCCGCGAAGGCGGCCATCAGCCCCGTCGCGACCGTGGTCTTCCCACTGCCCGACGACGGCGCGGCGACAACAAGACGTGCTACCACTCGATGCCCCGCTGCCCCTTCTGGCCCGCGTCCATCGGGTGCTTGACCTTGGACATGTCCGTCACCAGGTCGGCGGCCTCGACGAGCTTCTCCGGAGCGTTGCGCCCGGTGATCACGACGTGCTGGGTCCCGGGCCGGTCCCGCAGCACCTCGACCACCTCGTCGGTGTCCACCCACCCCCAGTGCATCGGGTAGGCGAACTCGTCGAGCACGTAGAGCTTGTACGTCTCGGCGGCCAGGTCCCGCTTGACCTGCTCCCACCCCTCGCGCGCCGCCGCCTCGTTGTCGAGCTGCGCGTCGCGCTGGACCCAGGACCAGCCCTCGCCCATCTTGTGCCAGGCGACGGACCCGCCCTCGCCACTGGCGCCCAGCACCTTCAGCGCGTTCTCCTCGCCGACCTTCCACTTCGCCGACTTGACGAACTGGAACACCCCGATCGGCCACCCCTGGTTCCAGGCGCGCAGCGCGAGCCCGAAGGCGGCGGTCGACTTGCCCTTGCCCACCCCCGTGTGCACGACGACGAGCGGCCGGTTGCGCCGCTGGCGCGTGGTGAGACCGTCGTCCGGCACGACGCTCGGCTGTCCCTGCGGCATCAGGCTGCCCTCCTGCTGTTCGTTCCCTGTACGTCCTTGACGAGCCCGGCGATGCTGTCGGCCCGCAGCTCGTCGAGCGTGACGGCCGTGCCGCCCAGATCCCGCGCCAGCTCACCGGCCAGCCCGAGCCGCACCGGCCCGGACTCGCAGTCGACGACCACCGAGGCGACGCCCTCCGCCTCGTGCAGCCGGGCCGCGCGCGCCGCCAGAGCCAGTGGCTCGGGGCCGCCCGTCGCCCGCCCGTCGGTCACGACCACCAGCAGCGGGCGCCGCGAGGGATCCCGCAACCGCTCCACCCGCAGCACGTCGTGTGCCTTCAGCAGCCCCGCGGACAGCGGCGTACGCCCACCGGTCGGCAGCGTCTCCAGCCGGACGGCGGCCGCGTCGACGGACGAGGTGGGCGGAAGCACCAGCTCCGCGTCCTTCCCCCGGAACGTCACCATCCCGACCTTGTCCCGCCGCTGGTAGGCGTCGAGCAGCAGCGACAGCACGGCGCCCTTCACCGCGCTCATCCGCTGCCGGGCCGCCATCGACCCGGAGGCGTCCACGACGAACAGCACGAGGTTCCCCTCGCGCCCCTCCCGCGTCGCCTGCCGCAGATCGTCCCGCCGCACGACCAGCCCGCGCCCACTGCGCCCGCGCGCCCGCTGGTGCGGCGCGGCGGCCTGCACGGTCGCCGCCAAGTGCAGCCTGGTGAGCGCCCCTTGCGGCCGCCGGGCCCCGGTCGTACGGCCGTGCTCGGTGCGCGCCCGGGACCGGCGCCCGGCCGCCCCCTCGCCCAGCCCCGGCACGCTCAGCGTCTTCGTACGGAACGGCTCCCCGGCCCGCGCGGCCGCCTGCTCGCCGCCGGACCCGGCGGGAGCCGGCTGCCCCTCGCCGGCCTCCGGCTCGGCCTCACCGGGCTGGTCCTGGTCCGGCGCGTCGGACGAACCGTCGCCGTCACCGTCCCCCCGAGGCGGCTGCCCGCCCCCGCCGGGCCCGTCGGGGTCCGGATCGTCGTCGTCCGACCCGCTGTTCTGCTCCAGCGTGTCGTCGAGCTTGTCCTCGTCGAGCCCCGGCGCGTCGAAGGGATTGCGCCGCCGCCGGTGCGGCAGCGCGAGCAGCGCGGCCTGCCGTACGTCCTCGGCGAGCACGTCGGTGCGCCCCGCCCAGGCGGCCAGCGCGGTCGCCGTCCGGGCCATCACGATGTCCGCCCGCATCCCGTCGACCTCGAAGGCCGCACAGGTGGCGGCGATCTGCCGCAACGCGCCGTCACCGAGCCGTACTTCGGGCAGCAGCGCCCGCGCGGCCACGATCCGGGCGCGCAGCGCGGTCTCCTCGCCGGCCCACCGCGCGGCGAAGGCGGCGGGATCGTCGTCGTACGCGAGCCTGCGCCGTACGACCTCCACCCGCTGGTCGGTCTCCCGGGAGGCGGACACCTCCACGGTCAGCCCGAACCGGTCCAGCAACTGCGGCCGCAGCTCGCCCTCTTCGGGGTTCATGGTCCCGACGAGCAGGAAGCGCGCGGCGTGCCGTACGGACACGCCTTCCCGCTCGACGTACGACGCGCCCATGGCGGCGGCGTCCAGCAGCAGGTCGACCAAGTGGTCGTGCAGCAGGTTCACTTCATCGACGTACAGGATCCCGCGATGGGCGTCGGCGAGCAGACCCGGCTCGAACGCCTTCACGCCCTCGGCCAGCGCCCGCTCGATGTCGAGCGCACCGACCAGCCGGTCCTCGGAGGCGCCGACGGGCAGCTCCACCGTCCGCGCCGGGCGCGACACACCGCCCCCCGCCTCGTGCGGCCCGTCCGGGCACGCCGGGTCGGGGGAGCCGGGGTCGCAGGAGAACCTGCACCCGGCGACCACCGCGACCTCGGGCATCAGCGCCGCGAGGGCGCGCACGGCGGTCGACTTGGCGGTGCCCTTCTCGCCGCGCACGAGCACACCGCCGACGGCGGGCGAGACGGCGTTCAGCAGCAGACCGAGCCGCAGGTCGTCCTGCCCGACGATCGCGGTGAAGGGGTACGGCGTACTCACGAGGAAACCTCCACATCAAGCTGGTTCAGGGCATCCGGAACGCACTCCGGCCCGCTCACGCGTCACCTTCCAGGTCGCCTTCGAGCTCCAGGTAGGTGGCGCGCAACCGGTCCAGGGTCTCCTGGTCCGGCTCCGCCCACAGCCCCCGCTCGGCGGCCTCCAGCAGCCGCTCCGTGATGCCCCTGAGCGCCCACGGGTTGGACTTCTTCATGAAGTCCCGGTTCTCCGGGTCGAAGACGTACTCGCTCGACAACTTCTCGTACATCCAGTCGTCGACCACGCCCGCCGTCGCGTCGTACCCGAAGAGGTAGTCCACCGTGGCGGCCATCTCGAAGGCGCCCTTGTAGCCGTGCCTGCGCATGGCCGCCATCCAGCGCGGGTTGACCACCCGCGCACGGAAGACGCGGTGCGTCTCCTCGCCCAGCGTCCGGGTCTTGACCTGGTCGGGAGTCGCGCTGTCGCCCACGTACGCCTCGGGCGACTCGCCCGTCAGGTGCCGCACCATGGCGACCATGCCGCCGTGGTACTGGAAGTAGTCGTCCGCGTCGACCAGGTCGTGCTCGCGCGTGTCGACGTTCTTCGCGGCCACCGCGATCCGCCGGAACGCCGTCTCCATGTCGCCGCGCGCGGCCTTGCCTTCCAGGCCGCGCCCGTACGCGTATCCGCCCCACACCGCGTACACCTCGGCCAGGTCCGCGTCCGAGCGCCAGTTGCGCGCGTCGATCAGCGGCAGCAGCCCGGCCCCGTAGGCCCCCGGCTTCGAGCCGAAGATGCGGGCCGTCGCGCGCCGCCGGTCGCCGTGCTCGGCGGTGTCCTCGTCGGCGTGCGCGCGTACGAAGTTGCGGTCGGCGGGCTCGTCCAGCTCGGCCACGGCCCGGACCGCGTCGTCGATCAGCCCCACCACGTGCGGGAACGCGTCGCGGAAGAAACCGGAGATCCGCACGGTCACGTCGATGCGCGGCCGCCCCAGCTCGTCCAGCGGCACGATCTCGAAGCCGGTCACGCGCCGCGACGCGTCGTCCCACACCGGACGGCAGCCCAGCAGCGCCAGGATCTCCGCGATGTCGTCGCCCTGGGTGCGCATCGCCGACGTGCCCCAGACCGTCAGGCCCACCGACTTCGGGTAGTCGCCGGTGTCCGTCAGGTACCGGGCCACCAGCGAGTCGGCGAGCGCCTGCCCGACCTCCCACGACAGCCGCGACGGGATCGCCTTGGGGTCGACGGAGTAGAAGTTGCGCCCGGTCGGCAGCACGTTGACCAGTCCGCGCGTCGGCGACCCGGACGGCCCGGCCGGCACGTAACCGCCGTCCAGCGCGTGCAGGATGTTGCCGATCTCGTCCGTCGTACGGGCCAGCCTCGGCACGACCTCGTCGCACGCGAACCGCAGTACGGCCACCGCGTCCGGCAGTTCGGTGCCCAGCACCTCGGTCACCAGGCCGGCGGCCTCCGCCGCGTCCCAGCGCCGCTCCTCCATGCCCTCCGCGAGCCGCCGGCACAGCTGCTCCAGCAGGTCGATCGCGTCCGCGCCGGTCCGCGCCGGACCGTCGACCAGCGCGGTCAGCCCGTCCGCCGCCTTGACCGCCGCGCCCGGCTCGCCCAGCAGCTCCTTCTCGGCCAGCCCGAAGTGCTCGGCCAGGCAGGCGCGCAGCCCCGGCAGCGCGTTGGCCTGCCCGCCCCACACCTGCGAGGCGCGCAGCACGGCCAGCACCAGGTTCACCCGGGCCTCGGCCTCGGGACCGCCGCCCAGGATGTGCAGGCCGTCGCGGATCTGCACGTCCTTGATCTCGCACAGATAACCGTCGATGTGCATGACGAACTCGTCGAAGTCGTCGTCGTCCGGCTGCTCGTCGAGATGCAGGTCGTGGTGGAGCTGGGCCGCCGTCACCAGCGTCCAGATCTGCGCCCGCACGGCGGGGGCCTTCGCCGGGTCGAGGTCGCTCACCAGCGCGTACTCGTCCAGCAGCTGCTCCAGCTTCGCCAGGTCGCCGTACGTGTCCGCACGCGCCATCGGCGGCACCAGGTGGTCCACGACCGTCGCGTGCCCGCGCCGCTTGGCCTGCGTGCCCTCGCCCGGGTCGTTCACGATGAACGGGTAGACCAGCGGCAGCTCACCCAGCACGGCGTCCGGCCCGCAGCCCGCCGACAGGCCGAGGCCCTTGCCCGGCAGCCACTCCATCGTGCCGTGCTTGCCCATGTGCACGATCGCGTCCGCGCCGAAGCTGTTCTCCAGCCACCGGTACGCCGCCATGTAGTGGTGCGACGGGGGCATGTCCGGGTCGTGGTAGATCGCGATCGGGTTCTCGCCGAAGCCGCGCGGCGGCTGGATCATCACGACGACGTTGCCGAACTGGAGCGACGCGAGCACGATCTCGTCCCCGTCGACGTACAGCTGCCCGGGCGCCTCGCCCCAGTGCTCCAGCATCCCGTCGCGCAGTCCCGGCTCCAGCGTGTCGAACCACGCCCGGTAGTCCGCGAGGGGTACGCGTGCGGGGGCGGCCGCGAGCTGCTCCTCGGTCAGCCACTCCACGTCGTGGCCACCGGCGTTGATGAGCCGGTGGATCAGCTCGTCGCCGTTGTCCGGGTGGCCCTCGACGGCGTACCCCGCGTCGCGCAGGGCGTCGAGCACCCGGATCGCGGAGGCGGGCGTGTCGAGACCCACCGCGTTGCCGACGCGCGAGTGCTTCGTCGGGTACGCCGTGAAGACGAGCGCGAGGCGCTTGTCCTTGTTCGGCTTGTGGGCCAGCCGGGCGTGCCGCACGGCGATCCCCGCCACCCGCGAGGCGCGCTCGGGATCGGCGACGTACACGGGAACGTCACCCTCGCCCTGCTCCTTGAAGGAGAACGGGACGGTGATCAGCCGCCCGTCGAACTCGGGGATGGCCACCTGCATCGCCGCGTCCATCGGCGACAGCGCCGCGTCCGACGCCTCCCAGGCGGCGCGCGACGACGTGAGGCACAGCCCCTGCAGCACGGGTACGTCGAGGTCGGCGAGCGCCCCGATGTCCCACGCCTCGTCGTCACCGCCCGCCGAGGCGTCGCTCGCGCGCGTGCCGCCCGCCGCGAGGACCGTCGCGATCAGCGCGTCGGCCCTGCCCAGCTCCCGGTACAGCTCGGGGTCGGCACTGCGCAGCGAACCGCAGTACACGGGAAGGGCGTTGGCGCCCTTCGCCTCGATCTGGTCGCACAGCACGTCGACGAAGGACGTGTTCCCGGACAGCTCGTGGGCGCGGTAGAAGAGCACACCGACCGTCGGGCGCCCCTCGTCGTACGCACGCGAGCCGTCGCCGTGGACACCCCACTCGGGCATCTTCTGCGGCTCGGCGAAGCCCATGCCCGTCAGCAGCACGGTGTCGGACAGGAACCTGGCCAGCTCGACGAGGTTCCCGGGCCCGCCCTCGACGAGGTAGCGCAGCGCCTCGGCGACGACACCCGCCGGTACGGACGACTCGGCCATCAGCTCCGCGTCGGGCACGGTCTCACCGCCCAGCAGGACGGTCGGTATCCCGGACGCCTTCAGGACGGCAAGCCCGTCCTCCCAGGCGCGCTTGCCGCCGAGCAGCCGCACGACGGCGACGGACGCGCCCTCGATCAGCCCGGGCAGTTCCCCGGCCGCGTCGATACGGGTCGGGTTGCCGATGCGGTACGGGGCGCCGGAGGCGCGGGCCGCCAGCAGGTCCGTATCGGCGGTGGACAACAACAGCACGGTGTTGTCGGTGTTGTCGGCGTTCTCGGTGTGCTCAGTACTCATGCGGGCGCTCCAGGTGCGATGAAGGGAAGTCCTGAGGGCGCGCCCGACTCGATGAGCCGCATCAGCGCGTCCGTATCCGCGTGTTCTTCGATGAGGTCGCCGAGGCGGTCGAGCTGCTCCTCGCGCAGCGCCCCGAACGAGGTGTCCGGCGCCGGCACGAAGCGGCGCCCCGCGGCAGCCGCGACCTCGCGCAGGAAGGCGCGCCGGAACGCGTCGCTCTCCAGCGAGCCGTGCCAGTGGGTGCCCCAGACCGCCCCCACCCGGCAGCCGTCCAAGAAGGGAGCACCGCCCAGCACTTCCGCGACCCCGTGGTGGATCTCGTACCCCTCCACGGGCTCGCCCAGAGCGGTCCCGACCGGCCGCGCCAGCGTCTTCTCGACGGCGAACCGCACCCGGACCGGCAGCAGCCCGAGCCCGTCCACCGTTCCGGCCCTCGACTCGACGTCGTCCTCGATGCGCTCGCCCAGCAGCTGGAAGCCGCCGCAGATGCCGAGCACGGGACGGCCTTCCGCCGCCCGCCGCGCCAGCGCGCCGGACAGCCCGCGCTCGCGCAGCCACTCCAGGGCCTTCACGGTCCCGCGCGTGCCCGGCACGATCACCAGGTCGGCGTCGACGAGCTCCTCCGCCCGGTCCACGAACCGGAGGACGACCCCCGGTTCGGCGGCGAGCGCGTCGACATCCGTGAAGTTCGACATCAGCGGCACGGCGCACACGGCGACCCGCAGCACGTCCTCCCCGACCGGCGGCGCGACGACCGACTCCCGCACGGCTCCCCGCAACGAAACCCGCAGCCCGTCCTCCTCGTCGATACCGAGGCCGTGCGCGAAGGGCAGCACACCGTACGTACGCCGCCCGGTCAGCTCTTCCAGCATGTCCAGCCCGGGTTCGAGCAGCGAGACGTCACCGCGGAACTTGTTGACCAGGTAGCCCGCCACCAGCTCCTGGTCCTCCCGGCCGAGCAGCGCGGTCGTACCGAAGAAGGAAGCGAAGACCCCGCCCCGGTCGATGTCGCCGACGACGACCACCGGGAAGCGGGCGGCTCGCGCGATGCCCATGTTCACGATGTCGGTACGCCGCAGATTGATCTCGGCCGGACTGCCCGCCCCCTCGCAGATCACGGCGTCATACGTGCCCCGCAACTCGCGCAGACAGTCCGTCACGGTGCCGAGCAGGGCCTCCTGACGCCCACCGTGGTAGCCGCGCGCGCTCATCTCGCCCACCGGCTTCCCCAGCAGCACCACCTGACTGCTGCGGTCACTGCCGGGCTTGAGCAGCACCGGGTTCATGAGCGCCGTCGGCTCCACCCGCGCCGCCTGCGCCTGCATGGCCTGCGCCCGCCCGATCTCCGCGCCCTCGCGCGTCACGAACGAGTTCAGCGACATGTTCTGCGCCTTGAACGGCGCGACCTTCACACCCTTGCGTACGAGCCACCGGCAGATCCCGGCCGTCACGACGCTCTTGCCGGCGTCGGACGTGGTCCCCGCGACGAGCAGACCGCCCCCCAGTGAACCGCTCATGCGTGTCCCTTTCCTGTACGTGTGCCACCGCGCGCGCCGCGTCGCAGCGCACCGAGCGCCAACCGCCCCCCGACGGCCGCCGCCAGTGCGAGCGCCCCGACACGGCGCGACAGCCGCGCCGCCCGCTCGATGTCCGGTACGCCGACGGGCCGCCCGGCGGCGTTGAGCACGGGCCGGTGCTCGACCCGGCCCGCGTACGAGAGCGTTCCGCCGAGCCGCACGCCGAGCGCGCCGGCGAAGGCGGCCTCCACGGGGCCCGCGTTGGGGCTCGGGTGCTTGGCCGCGTCCGTACGCCAGGCCCGCACCGCACCGCGCGGATCGCCGCCCGCCACGACCGCGAGGGCGGCCGTCAGCCGGGCGCCGGGCCAGCCGGCCACGTCGTCGAGGCGGGCCGAGGCCCAGCCGTAGCGCAGGTATCTGGCCGATCTGTGCCCCACCATGGCGTCAAGCGTGTTGACGGCGCGGAAGGCCACGAGCCCCGGCACCCCGCCCAGGGCGCCCCACACCAGCGCGCCCACGACCGCGTCCGAGGTGTTCTCGGCCACGGACTCGACGACGGCGCGGGCGATCTGCTGCGCGTCCAGCGCCTGCGGGTCGCGCCCGCACAGGTGGGGGAGGCGTTCGCGGGCGACCTCGACGTCCCCGGCCTCCAGGGCGCTGCCCACGGCGCGCGCCTCGCGGCCCAGCGACGTACCTCCGACGACGGCCCAGGTGGCGGCGGCGGTCAGCGCGACGGCGGCGGCGGGGGAGCGGCGTACGGCACGGGAGGCCAGCGCGGCGGCGCCCGCCGCGCCTCCGGCGCACACCAGGGTGTGCACCGCGCCCCACCCGCGGTGGTCACGCCACAGCAGGGACTCGACGGCGCCCGCGGCCCGCCCGAACGCGGCGACCGGGTGCCCGCGGCGGGGATCACCGAGGACGAGGTCGCCGATCAGGCCGGCGGTGGCGCCGTACGCGAAGATGCGATCGGCACGCATGGCTCAGCAGGCCGATGCGCCTCGAAGCGAACGCGTCCTACGCACGGGAATGTCAGGACTGACAGGGCTGACAGGGCTGACAGGAACGACTGAACGGCAGCCGGGCATGGCGGTATGTCCTCACTCAGGGTCCGCGCCCTGGTTCGACGTGACCGGCGGTGAGAGTTCCTGGCTCCCGGGGACTTCTTCGTCTTCCCCGGTCACAGTGGCGGGACCGCGCCGGATTCGCACCGGACTTCCTCTCGTGCCGCCGTATTCGGCTCGGGCAGTCCACCACGCTCCGCGAACGTCGTCAACTTGCTGTTGACCTGCGACGGGAGAGTGTGCCGAGGCACACAGAAACCGCCCCGCCGATGGCCGGTAAAGGCCGGTGGCGGGACGGTTTCGGGAGAGTGCGGTCGGCGCGCGGGGCGGTCGTCGCGTCAGACGACGATCAGGTAGATCCCGTACGCCACGGCCGCCGCGCACAGCGCGAAGCAGGCGTAGGCGCCGGTGCGGGCCATGACGGCGGAGCCGCCGCCCTGCGCGGAGGCGCTCTCCTGCTTGGAGAGGCCCACGATGCCGAGGGTGAACAGGCCCACCAGGGACACGGTGACCACGAGGCTCACGCCGAATACGGAGCCGAGAGCTGCCCAGTCGATGTTCATGCGATCCGTCCTCTGTCCTTACACCGGGGCCGGGCTGGCCGGCTCCGCGGAGCTGCCGGCCGGGGCCGGGATGGTCGTCTTGAGTTCCTCGGCGGCCAGGGAGGCGACGGCGCCGGCCGTGGGCGGCACGCTGACGGCGGCCATGGCCGTGGTGACCACACCGGCGGGCTCGCCGATCTCGTCGTCGGTGACGTTGGTGTGGTCGACCGGCTTGCGGCGCGACAGGGCCCAGATGACGGCGGAGCCGCCGACGAGCAGGAAGGCGACCACGGCGATGCCCCAGGTGCCCTGCCCGGTGAGGAACTCGGCGCCCGCGGCGACCAGTCCCGCGGCCGGCAGCGTCAGACCCCAGGCGACGAACATCCGGGTGGCGGTGGACCAGCGGACCACGCCGCCCTTGCGGCCGAGGCCCGCGCCCATCACGGCGCCGGAGCAGACCTGGGTGGTGGAGAGGGAGAAGCCGAGGTGCGAGGAGGCCAGGATGACGGTCGCGGCGCTGGTCTGGGCGGAGAAGCCCTGCGGCGGACGGAGGTCGGTGAGGCCCTTGCCCATGGTGCGGATGATGCGCCAGCCGCCCAGGTACGTACCGAGCGCGATGGCGACACCGGCGGAGACGATGACCCACATCGGGGGGTTCGAGCCGGGCGCGAGGACGTTGCCGGTGACCAGGGCGAGGGTGATGACACCCATGGTCTTCTGCGCGTCGTTGGTGCCGTGGGCGAGCGAGACGAGACCGGCGGAGGCGATCTGGCCGGCGCGGTAGCCCTTGGCGGTGGCCTTCTCGTCGGCCTTGCTGCCGAGCTTGTACGTCAGCTTGGTGGCCAGCAGCGCGGCGATGCCGGCGACGACCGGCGCGGCGATCGCGGGCAGCAGGACCTTGGTGACGACGACGTCGCCGTTGACGCCGGAGGCGCCGACCGACATCAGGGTGGCGCCGATGAGGCCGCCGAAGAGTGCGTGGGAGGAACTGGACGGCAGGCCGATCAGCCAGGTCAGCAGGTTCCAGAGGATCGCGCCGACCAGCGCCGCGAAGATCACTTCGGTGGTGATGCCGCTCTCGTTGACGAGCCCCCCGGAGATCGTCTTGGCGACCTCCACGGACAGGAACGCGCCGACAAGGTTCAGCACGGCGGACATGGCCACCGCCGTCTTGGGCTTGAGAGCGCCAGTCGAGATGGTGGTCGCCATCGCGTTGGCAGTGTCGTGGAAACCGTTCGTGAAGTCGAACACGAGAGCGGTCACGATCACGATCCCGAGGAGAAGCGTGATGTGTTCCATTTACCCAGGCAATCGTTTGAGGTCAGTGGCACGTGGACCGTAGGCAACCTGGATGAACGGAAGGTGAACTGGGGCGGGCGGTGTGGTGACCCGGAACACATCGCGGTCATTCCGGTTGTGCCGGAACGGCGGAGGCCGGCGGCGACAGGCCGCAAGCAGGGGCCTCCAGCCCCTCGCGAGCCCCTTGAGCCCGGCCCGGGAGCCGCCGAAGAGATCCTGGTCACCCGGCAGGCTTCCCCCTCCCGCTCTCCGGCCCTCCGGCCCTCCCGCCCTCCGGGCCCGGCTGGCAGGATCTCCGCATGGCTGAGCAGCGGCAGGACGCGCGCGACGCGCGGGACGCGATCGAACGGGCATGGGACGACCTGGTGGCCACGGCCCGCAGGACGGTGCGGGAAGGGCTGGTGGTCGGCACCTCCGGCAATGTCTCCGTACGGGTCGGGGAGCTGGTCCTCGTCACCCCGAGCGGAGTCCCGTACGACCGGCTGCGCCCGGAGGACGCCGTCGCCGTCGACCTCGACGGGAACCAGGTCCTCGGCGCCCTCGTCCCGACCAGCGAACTCCCGATGCACCTCGCGGTCTACCGCACCACCACCGCCGGAGCCGTGGTCCACACCCACGCCGTGCACGCCACGGCCGTCTCCACCCTCGTCGCCGAGCTGCCCCTCGTGCACTACATGGCCGCGGCCCTCGGCGGCCCCGTCCGCACCGCCCCGTACGCCACGTACGGATCGCCGGAGCTGGCCGAGAACATGCTCGAAGCCCTGCGCGACCGCTCCGGCTGCCTGCTGCGCAACCACGGCACCGTGACCTACGGGGACACCCTCGACCGGGCCTACGACCGCACCGCGCAGCTGGAGTGGATGTGCAGGCTCTGGCTCACCGCGAGCTCGGTGCCGGGGCGCGAACCGTCCCTGCTCTCCGCCGGACAGCTGCGCGAAGTACAGGAGAAGCTGAGCGGCTACGGCCAGCCCGGCTGACCCGACACGCGGCCGTCCGGCCCCGCCCACTGGCCCCGGACCCCTCCTGTGCGGACACTGGAGCGGTGCGCCCGGCTACAGCGACGGCAGCGGCCGTCACCACACTCCTCGGCGTCGGCGCGGCGGCGGTCGCGGTCGGCCGCTATGCCGGCGACGCCGCACTCAAGGCGTCGTCCGGCAGGCCGCTGCCCCGCGACCCCCGGCTCACCGTGCACGCCACCGCGGCGGGACGGATCACCCTGACCCGCTGCCTGGCGTCGCTGCGCCCCGGTACGTACGGCATCGAGGGGCTCGGCGTCCACGCCGTCGTCGGCCCCGTCCTCGACGACGCGCCGCACACTGCGGACACCGTCGTACGCCGCCTGGAGCGCGTCAGCCACGGCACGCTCGGCCCGGGCAGCAGGGTGCGGCTCACCCCGCAGGTGTACGTCGGCGATCCGCGCACCGCACTCGGCCTCGACCACACCGACGTGGACGTCCCCGGCGAACTCGGCGCACTGCCCGCCTGGTTCCTGCCGGGCACCCGCGACACCTGGGTGATCACCGTGCACGGCCTCGGCACCACCCGCGCACACCCCATGAACCTCCTGCCCTTCCTGCTGGGCCAGCAGCTTCCCGTCCTCGACCTCGCCTACCGGGGCGACGCCGGTGCCCCCAGGCCGCCGGGCGGTCTCGGCCACCTCGGCGACTCCGAGTGGCGCGACGTGGACTCCGCGATCCGCTACGCCGTCCGGCGCGGCGCGGAGCGCGTCATCCTGTACGGCTGGTCCACCGGCGCGGCCATGGCCGTGCATGCCGCGGTGCGCTCCCCGCTCCGTGACCGCGTCAGCGGCGTCGTCCTCGACTCCCCGGTCCTCGACTGGGAGGCCACGGTGCGGGCCCTGGCCGCCGCCCGGCACACGCCGGGCGTGCTCCTCCCGCTCGCCGTCAGGGCCGTGCAGGGCAGCGCGGGACTGTACGGCGACCGCCTGCGCGAGGCGACCGGCCCCGGAGGGCTGCGCGTGCCCACACTGGTCATCCACGGCCCGGACGACGCCGTGGCCCCGTGGCACTCCTCGCGGGAGCTCGCGCGGCTCCTCCCCGACCTGGCGGTGCTCCACACCGTCCCGCGCGCGCCCCACGCGGCCATGTGGAACGCCGATCCGGCCACCTACGAAGAGACCCTGCGCCGCTTCCTGACCCCTTTGATGTAGTACCTGCCCGTACGCGGCGGGGCCGAGGACCGTCGCGGCGGGAAGAGGCGGGCGGGGAAATGTTCCGGCCGGGCGGCGCCCGTGAACGCGCCCGTGAACAGGCCCATGAGCGGCGAGTTCGATTCCGTTTGGGCTTTCGGGGCGTCAGCGGCGAGACTGCTCCCCGTGACGTCCCGTACACCGCGCGACTCCAGGCTCCGACTTGTCCGCCCGCGACCCCTCGCCGCTGCCCTCCCCCTGGCTTCCCAGGGCGGGCCCCAGGCCGTGACGAACCGGCGTACCCGCCCGGCCCCGAGGCCCCCCGAGGGCACCCCGCCCCCCGCGGAACTGGCCCGTCAGGCCAGGGCCGTGCTCGCCGACGCCGTACGGGTCGCACGCTGGGCCTCTCCGTCGCCGCGCGGCGGAAAGTCCCACGTCGGACCCGGCCGGGACGGTGCCCTCTCCGCCGCGGCCGCCCAACAGGCGGCGTCCGAGCTGGGCCTGACGCCGGCGCAGGTCTGCGCGGGCTGGGACAGGGCCAGGCTCGCCGGCCTGATCGAACTGCACGGCGACCGTGCCCGCCCGGGCTGGCGGCTGCGCGCCTGGGACCGCGACGACGCGGCCGTCCTGCGCGGCTGGGTCGCGCTCTTCGACGCCTGGTCGATCGTCCACCCCGCCCCGGAGGGCATCACCGGCACGTCCGTCGCCGAGGTCGTGGAAGCCCTTCCCCAGGTGCTCTCCCTCCTCCAGCTCTCGGCCGGTCCCGTTCAGGTGCCGGCGCTGCTCGACCTGCTCGAACAGCGCGTCGTCGAGCTCCGCGAAGAGCGCTGCGAGGTCCCCTACGACTCCCAGCCGCTTCCCGCTCCCGCGGCCCCGGACGCACCCCTCTCCCTCCTCCTCGACTGGGCCCTGGAAGGCCAGGCGGCCGTCGGCGCCCTGACCCTGGGCCCCGGACTCGCCACCCTCACCGCGCTCGGCAACTGGGCGGTGTGGGTCAAGCTGGAGCAGATCTGCGTCGCGGCCCAGAGCCCCGCCGGGAACATCGAGCAGTCCGCCGAGGACATGCTGCGCGGCTGCGCCCGCCTGACCCCGGGCCCCGCCCGGGCCGAGTACCGCGCCTGGCTCGCCGCCCGTACCGTCTCCAGCGCCGTCACCGAGCTCCTCGAAGCCGCCCGCGGCGAGGACGCGCTGCTGCGCGGACTCGCCTTCGACGCGCTGCGGGTGGTCGGTGCCCCGGCGGAGTCCGGCGTACGGGCCGCGGCCGACGACAGTTCGCTGCGCCCCTACGCCCTGCTGTGGCTGGCGGAGTACGAGGGAGCCGACCCCGAGGACGTCCACGAGATCCTCACCCGCGAGGAGTCCACCTGGCTCTGGGTGGACACCGCCGCGGCCGTCGCCGACCACGGCGACGTCGAGCTGCTGGTGCGCCATCTCGACGCCGCCGTGCAGTCGACCGTGCCGGCCCTGCTCGACGAGATCCGCGCCGTCGGCCACCCGCGGACCGTCCAGGTCCTGGTGGCCCTGGCCGCGGCCCACCCGGACCCGGCCCTCGCCAAGGCCATGCGCCGGGCGGCCTTCCAGGTGCACACGGGCGGGGTGTAGCGGGCGGAGCGAAACCGCCGGGGGCGTGCCCCGGGCCTCCGTTGCCCCGGCCGTCGGACGACGGGAGGGCCGGGAGGCCCGGGAGGGCCCGGTCGCGGGGACGGAACCCGTGTCCGAAAAGTAGTTGCGCACGACCGTTAGACTGGGTCTATGGCAACTCTCCTTGTGCATTAGACGGCGTCGAAGAAATCCCTCCGCCCGTCCCTTCCGCCGTCCATACCGCCCTGGAGTTTTTCCCTTGATCACCGCCTCCGGCATCGAGCTGCGCGCCGGCGCCCGCCTGCTCATCGAGTCCGCTTCCTTCCGCATCGCCAAGGGCGACCGCATCGGCCTCGTCGGCCGCAACGGCGCGGGCAAGACCACCCTCACCAAGTGCCTCGCGGGTGAGGGCACCCCCGCCGGCGGCACCATCACCCGCTCCGGCGAGGTCGGCTACCTCCCGCAGGACCCCCGCACCGGCGACCTCGACGTCCTCGCCCGCGACCGCATCCTGTCCGCCCGCGACCTCGACTCGGTCCTGCGCAAGATGCGCGAGAACGAGGAGCGCATGTCGAACGGGCAGGGCGCCACCCGCGAAAAGGCGATGAAGAAGTACGAGCGCCTGGAGACGGAGTTCCTCACCAAGGGCGGGTACGCCGCCGAGGCCGAGGCCGCCACCATCGCCGCCGCGCTCGGCCTGCCCGACCGCGTGCTCGGCCAGCCCCTCCACACGCTCTCCGGCGGTCAGCGCCGCCGTGTCGAGCTGGCCCGCATCCTCTTCTCGGACGCCGACATCCTGCTCCTCGACGAGCCGACGAACCACCTCGACGCCGACTCGATCGCCTGGCTCCGGGACTACCTCAAGACGTACCGCGGCGGCTTCATCGTGATCTCCCACGACGTCGAGCTGGTCGAGACGGTCGTCAACAAGGTCTTCTACCTGGACGCCAACCGCTCGCAGATCGACGTCTACAACATGGGCTGGAAGCTGTACCAGCAGCAGCGCGAGGCCGACGAGAAGCGCCGCAAGCGCGAGCGCCAGAACGCCGAGAAGAAGGCCTCCGCCCTCAACTCGCAGGCCGACAAGATGCGCGCCAAGGCCACCAAGACCGTCGCCGCGCAGAACATGGCCAAGCGCGCCGAGCGCCTGCTCTCCGGCCTCGAAGCGGTACGCGTCTCCGACAAGGTCGCCAAGCTGCGGTTCCCGGACCCCGCGCCCTGCGGCAAGACCCCGCTGATGGCGGAGGGCCTGTCCAAGTCGTACGGCTCGCTGGAGATCTTCACCGACGTCAACCTGGCCATCGACAAGGGCTCGCGGGTCGTCATCCTCGGCCTCAACGGCGCGGGCAAGACCACCCTGCTGCGCCTGCTCGGCGGCGCGGAGAAGCCCGACACCGGCGAGGTCATCGCCGGCCACGGCCTCAAGCTCGGCTACTACGCCCAGGAGCACGAGACCCTCGACCCGGAGCGCTCCGTCCTGGAGAACATGCGCTCGGCGGCGCCCGACCTCGACCTCGTCTCGGTCCGCAAGACGCTCGGCTCGTTCCTCTTCACCGGCGACGACGTCGACAAGCCGGCCGGAGTCCTCTCCGGCGGCGAGAAGACCCGTCTCGCGCTGGCGACTCTCGTCGTCTCGTCCGCCAACGTCCTGCTCCTCGACGAGCCGACGAACAACCTCGACCCGGCCAGCCGCGAGGAGATCCTCGGCGCCCTGCGCACCTACAAGGGCGCCGTCATCCTCGTCACCCACGACGAGGGCGCGGTCGACGCGCTGGAGCCGGAGCGGATCATCCTGCTGCCGGACGGCGTGGAGGACCTGTGGGGCCCCGACTACAAGGACCTCGTCGCCCTGGCCTGATCCACTCCGGCTGGATCATTCGGCTTACGGGTGATCCTTCATCTGAGTGAGTGGCTCTCGTACCCTGGCGTGTCATGCACCGGATTGCGGCCCGTCCCCCGTGGGGCGGGCCCTTTGCGTTCCACTGATCGTTTACCCGCGCTGACCTGCCCGTTCCCTCCGTCCCCCGTCCGGCCGTACGGCGGGAAGCCCTCGGAATTCTCTATTCCACTTGTGGCGTGCGGTTCCTTCCCGGCAAACCTTGTTGTACGGACCTTGCCGAATGGGTGGCCAGGAAGCCCGGAAGGGGTGATCATGAGAGTTCAGAGCGCACTTCCTTGAGGAGGCACGGGTGGCCGAGACTCTGAAGAAGGGCAGCCGGGTAACCGGCGCCGCGCGCGACAAGCTCGCGGCAGACCTGAAGAAGAAGTACGACTCCGGTGCGAGCATCCGGGCGTTGGCCGAAGAGACCGGCCGCTCCTACGGATTCGTACACCGGATGCTCAGCGAGTCCGGAGTCACGCTGCGGGGACGCGGCGGGGCGACGCGAGGCAAGAAGGCCGCTTCGGCCTGACAGTCCCGGGCGGGCCCGGCTCACCGGTTCTTGGGCGGTGACCACCCGGTCGATCGCAGGATCGCCCGGGTGGTTACTGTGCAGTCACTTACTGACCGCACGACTGCCACCCGAACCGGAGGCGCCACATGGCTTCGCTCGACTCTGTGCTCGACAAGGACGGCGTACGACTCACCGTCGAGGACGCCGTTGCCACGGTGACCCTGACCAATGCGGCCAAGCGCAACGCCCAGTCTCCCGCTCTGTGGCGGGCGTTGACGGAAGCCGGACGGTCTCTGCCCGGCAACGTGCGGGTCGTGGTGCTGCGCGGCGAGGGCAAGTCCTTCTCCGCCGGCCTGGACCGGCAGGCGTTCAGCCCCGAGGGGTTCGACGGTGAGCCCTCCTTCCTCGACCTGGCGCGCGGCTCCGACGAAGACCTCGACGCGGTCATCGCCGAGTACCAGGAGGCGTTCACCTGGTGGCGGCGCAGCGACCTCGTCACCGTCGCCGCCGTACAGGGACATGCCATCGGTGCCGGTTTCCAGCTCGCCCTCGCCTGCGACCTGCGGGTCGTCGCCGAGGACGTGCAGTTCGCCATGCGCGAGACCAGCCTCGGTCTCGTCCCCGACCTCACCGGTACGCACCCGCTGCACGGCCTCGTCGGCTATGCCCGCGCCCTGGAGATCTGCGCCACCGGGCGCTTCGTCCACGCGGCGGAGGCCGAGCGCATCGGCCTCGCCAACCTGGTGGTGCCCGGCGACGAACTCGACGGCGCCGTACGGGACTTGGCGGGCGCGCTGCTGGCCGCGCCGCGCGACGCCGTGATCGAGACCAAGGCGCTGCTCCAGGGCGCGGCCTCGCGCACGTACGAGGAACAGCGGGTCGCGGAGCGCGCCGCCCAGGCCCGCAGGCTCCGCGACCTCGCGGGGATCGGCGACTGAGTCACTCCACGCCGGTCACCAGGACGGCCACGGTGGGCCGGCTGCCCCGGACCGTCGTGACCGCCTCGCGGACCGCCTTGCGCACGGCCAGGGCGACCGCCAGCGCGCGGCGGTCCGCCGCCACCGCCAGCTCCACGCGTACGTGGCCGTCGGCGAGGTGGACCGGGGCGCCGAGGACGCGGGTCAGGCGCACCACGCCGGGGACGGCCGCGGCGGCCTCCGCGGCCGCCCGGCTCGCGGCCTCCTCCTCCGGGCGGGGCGAGCCGTCACCGTGCGCCCCGCCGCGTTCCCCGCCGTCGCCGCTCGCCTCGTCCTCCTCGTCGTCTCCCTCGTCCGGGGGAGCGGCGGCGACGGGTTCCTGCCCCTCCACCACCAGGTCCGTCACCCGCAGGTCCACCGCGGTGACCATGAGTCCCAGCCGGGCCGACGCCGCCTCCCGCAGCGCGATGCGCAGCCGCTCCGCCCGCTGCGGCAGCGGTTCGCCCCCGGCCGTGGCCGTGAGGTCCGCCTCGATGCGCAGCGGCCCGGGCGGCAGCCCGCTCGGGGGCGGCGGAACGGCGGGCTCGGCGGCCGTGTCCGGGTCCGCGAGCATGATCCGCAGAGCCCCCAGACCGACGCCGGAGACCTCCGCCGCCGCCCGTCGCAGAACCGGACCGGCCGCCTTCTCCGCCAGCCACGCGCCGTCCGCCGCTTCGCCCAGAGGCAGCAGTCTGCCCAGGCCGAGTCGTTGCCGTACTGCCCGCGTCCATCCGTCAGGTGCCATTGCCCCAGCCTGCCGCATCCCCGGCGCGAGATCGGGCAACCGCACCTAATGTGTGCAGTAGAGCCCAGTACCGCCCGGAAAGGGACGAACGGCCATGAGTGACACCGCACAGCGCGACCGGCCCGACCACCCCGGCAAGGACGGGTCCGGCTACGAGGGGAACAAGCCCTCGATGACCAAGCAGGGTGGCGGTGACCCGTCCGGCCGGGGACGCACCACCATCGCCGACGGTGTGGTCGAGAAGATCGCCGGCCTCGCGGCCCGCGACGTACTGGGCGTGCACGCCATGGGCAGCGGTCTCTCCCGCACGTTCGGGGCCGTCCGCGACCGGGTGCCCGGCGGAGCCAAGTCCGTCACCCGGGGCGTGAAGGCCGAGGTCGGCGAGGTGCAGACGGCTCTCGACCTGGAGATCGTCGTCGAGTACGGCGTATCGATCACCGATGTCGCCCGCACTGTCCGCCAGAACGTCGTGTCGTCCGTGGAACGCATGACAGGGCTTGAAGTCGTTGAAGTCAATATCGCGGTCAGTGATGTGAAGCTGCCCGACGAGGCGGAGGACGAGCCGGAGCCACGTCTTCAGTAGAGCCACGTCTTCAGTAGAGGGAGCGCAGGATGAACATGGCGGTGGTCGGCCTTGCGGCCGGCATGGCGCTCGGGTTCGCCGGATATTTCGGCGGTTTCGGAGCATTTTTGCTGGTGGCGGCGTTGGGCGCGATCGGCTTCGTAGTGGGCCGGTTCGCCGACGGCGATCTTGAACCGGGCGATTTCTTCCGCGTGCGTGAACGCGGCGACCGGCCGAGGTGACCCCCGCGATGGCCGCCGGTCAGGTCGAGGCCGCCGAGCGTGGTGCGACCCGGATCGCCGACCGGGTCGTCGCGAAGATCGCCGCCCGGGCGGCGCGCGAGGCGCTCGGAGAGGTGCCCGAGGGTGGCAGGGCGCCGTATGCCACGGTGACGGTCCACCACGACACGGCGCGGGTGCGCGTCGTCCTCGAACTCGGCTACCCCTCCGACATCGGCGGCCAGTGCGGCGCGGTGCGGCGCCGTGTCGCACAGGGCGTACGGGTGTTGGCGGGAATGGAAGTGTCCGAGGTGGCGGTCCAGGTCGAGCGGCTGCACTCGGCGCAGGCGCTCCACGCGGAGCGGGGGAAGGTCCGATGAGTGAACCCGACAGCCGTACGCAGCCGCTCCCCGTCGTCGCACGCGCACAGGGGCACCCCGGCCCGCCCGGCCCGCCCGGTCCGTCCGGCCACCCCGGCCCGCCCGGCCACCCCGGCCAGTCCGGTCCCCCCGGGCCCGGCCAGTCCTCGGCCGCCGGGATGCACGGCCCGGTACCGACCCTGGAGCAGGGCGGCGGCGGGGGGTCCGGACGCTTCTGGTCCGCCCGCCGGGTGCCGGCCGCGCTGGTCGCCCTGGTGGTGCTCGCCGGCACCGGTCTGCTGCTGTACGACATCGCGGCGGTACGGGCCGGCCACTCCGCGATGAAGTGGCGCCGCGAACTGGCGCACGGTCTCGCGACGCGGCCCCTGGACGACGTGTGGGTGCAGATCGGCGCGGGCGTCCTGGCGGCGCTCGGCCTGTGGCTGCTGCTCCTCGCCGTCACGCCCGGGCTGCGCGCGATTCTGCCCATGCGGCGTACGTCCGCCGACGTACGGGCCGGACTCGACCGTCCCGCCGCCGCGACGATGCTGCGGGACCGGGCCATGGAGGTGTCCGGCGTGCAGTCCGCGCGGGTAAGGGTGGGACGCTCCAAAGTGGGCGTGCGGGCCGTGTCCCATTTCCGTGAACTCGGCGAGGTACGGGCCGACTTGGACGCGGCGGTCGCGGCCGGCATCCAGCAGCTCGGGCTCGCCCGGCAGCCGCGCCTGTCCGTGCGTGTCGGCCGGCCGGCAAGGAAGGGGTGACGAGGCGATGCCCAAGAAGGTCAACCGTGTCCTGCTCGGACTCGTGGGCCTGCTGCTGCTCGCCCTGGGCGGAGCGGTGCTCGCTGCCGGGATCGGTGCGTCCGTACCGTCGTGGTGGCCCTTCGACGGGCCCGACGACGTGCTGCTGAGCGAGGCCGACCGTACGCGGTGGCGGGACGCGGGATGGTGGTGGTGGCCGGCCGTCATCGCGGCCCTCGCGGTCCTGGTCCTCCTCGCGCTGTGGTGGCTGCTCGCCCAGCTGCGCCGCGCCCGCCTCGCCGAAGTGCTGGTCGACAGCGATGACGGCGAGGGTGCGGTGGTGCGGGGGCGGGCGCTGGAGAACGTGCTGGCGGACGAGGCGCAGACGCTGGACGGAGTGGAACGGGCGCGCGTGACGCTGACGGGCCGGCGGCAGGCGCCCCGGGCGCGGGTCGCGCTGCGCCTCCCGCCCCACGCGCAGCCGGCCGGGACGCTGTCGGGGTTCACGCAGGGGCCGCTGGCTCACGCGCGCGCTTCGGCGAGGCTGGATTCGCTGCCGGCGGAGGTCCGCATGCGCGAGGTCAGGCACCGGGCGCGGCGGGTGAGCTGACGGTGGGCCCCCGGCCGCCGGAAGGACACCCCGGTGTCCTTCC